>CAYTVQ010000296.1:0-3242 GCA_964441615.1 uncultured Caulobacterales bacterium
GCGGCGGCGTTCCTCTTGCTCATCGGCGCGATGGGGGCCGGCGCCGCGGCTGGCGACCTCGCCGGCGCGTCAGACTATCCGGGGCTTGGCCGCTTCGGCGGGAGCGTCGTGACCGGCTACGAAGCCAAGGCCTCCGACAGCGCCGTCATCCAGACCAAGCCGTTTCGCAACGGCAAGGCCGTCGGAGCCCGCAGCCTCGAGGGGAAGGTCACGCGCATCGCCTATCGGGTGTCGAACGGCGCCTCGATCCTCGAAGTGTTCCGGAACTACTCGAACAAGGCGACCGCCAGCGGCTTCGAGACGCTGCTTGACTGCGCCGCCGACGCCTGCGGCGGCCTCGATTTCGCGGGCGCTATCGATGTACTGCCCATCCCGCAGATGTGGCTGGACGGCTTCAACTACCGTTATCTCTCGGCCCGCAAGCCGGCCGGCGCCTCCGGTCCTGAAACCTATGTCAGCATCGCGACCAGCCAGAACAATGACGACGTCTACACGCAAGTGACCGTCATTGAACTGGGAGCGATGCAAGACAAGATGGTGGACGCCGCGAAGATGAAGAAGGGCCTCGCCGAAGCGGGCCATATCGCGCTTTACGGAATCTATTTCGACACGGGCAAGGCCGAAGTGAAGCCGGAATCCGCTCCAACCCTCGCCGAGATCGCCAAGCTTCTGAATGGCGACCCGAAACTCACAACCGTTTACATCGTCGGCCACACCGACAGTCAGGGCGGATTTGATTCAAACATGGACCTGTCGAGGCGCCGCGCCGCCGCCGTCGCCGCCGAACTCGCGGTCAAGCATGGAATTGCGCCGGGACGGCTCAAAACGGCCGGCGTCGGCTATCTCGCCCCCGTCGCCTCGAATGCGACGGAAGCCGGGCGGGCGCTCAACCGACGCACGGAGCTCGTCGTACCCTGACGCGCCTCAGGCCGGAATGAAGGCGAGCGCGACTCCGTTGTTGCAATAGCGCAGCCCGGTCGGCGACGGGCCGTCATTGAAGACGTGGCCCTGATGGCCGCCGCAGCGCGCGCAGTGATACTCCGTACGCGGCACGATCAGCTTGAAATCGGTCTTCTTGCCGATCGCGCCGGGAATGACGTCGAAGAAAGACGGCCAGCCGGTGCCGGAATCGAACTTCTGTTCGGACGTGAACAGATGATAGCCGCAGCCGGCGCAGGCGAAGACGCCTTTGCGCTTTTCCTCGTTCAGCGGACTCGTCCAGGGGCGCTCGGTCGCCTCCCTGCGCAGGACGGCATAGGCCTCGGGCGCAAGCCGCGCCTTCCATTCCTTGTCGGACAATTGCCATTTGTCATAGTCGGGAATTTTCGAAGCGTCCGCTTTCGACATATGGTCTCCGTTTTCACCGCCTGCGAAAGCGGCTCCCGCGCCGCCAAGGCCGATGAGGGCGCCGCCGAGGAACAACCGCCGGTCCATGACTTTTCGAACTCCGCTTCGCGCCTGATCGACATAGCGAGGCGGCCCGCATCATGGAAGGACGGCCCCCAATAACAAGGCTGCGAGCGCAAGAAGCCCCGCCTCGCGGTTCGACCTGAAAATGGCGAGGCAGGACGCCGGATCGGCGATATCGACCCGGCGGATCTGCACGCGGAAGTGAATCGCAGGCAGGAGCAGCGCGAAGAAAAAGAGGGCGTTCGCCCCGGCCAGGGCGCCCGCGAGGGCGAGCAGCGAGACTGTCGCGCCATAGAACAGCCAGAGCGCGGGCCTGGTTGCGTCGCCGAGGCGCCTCGCCGATGATTTGACGCCGATCAGCGCGTCATCCTCCTTGTCCTGATGCGCATAGATCGTGTCGTAGCCGAGAGTCCAGAAGACGCCCGAAGCGTAGAGCGCCAGCGCCGCCCAGTCGAGCCGGCCCGTCGTCGCCGCATAGCCGACCAGCGCGCCCCAGTTGAAGGTAAGGCCGAGAAAGGCCTGCGGCCACCACGTAATCCGCTTCATGAAGGGATAGACAGCGACCAGCGCCAGCGACGCGGCGCCGAGAACGATCGTATACGCATTGAATTGAATGAGGATGATGAACCCGACGAGACAGAGCGCGATGAGAAAGCCCCAGGCCGTCCGTATGCTGATCTGCCCGCTGGGGATCGGCCGCAGCGCCGTGCGCGCGACCTTCGCGTCGAAATCGCGGTCCACGATGTCGTTATAGGCGCAGCCTGCCCCGCGCATGACGAAAGCGCCGACGGCGCAGAGGAAGGCGAACCAGAGAGCCCCACGCCAGCGCGAGAGATCGCCCATGAGCGCGAGGGCGAGGCCCTGCCAGCAGGGGATGAGCAGCAGCCAGGTCCCGATCGGGCGATCAGCGCGCATGAGGCGCAGGAAGGGCCGCGCCCGCGGCGGCGCGAAGCGGTCGACCCAGTTGCGGGCCTCGGCGTCGGCGGGCGGCGCGTGCAGCGTCTGGCTCATGCCGCAATGTTAGGGCGAATGGAGCGCCAGTGTAACCGCCGAGGCGGGAGGCATGGCGTCGCTGGGCGTTGCGCTTCCCGCCTGCGGCCCTAGAAACGACCCATGATCCCGCGACTTTACGCCGATGCGCCGCTCAGCGAAGGCCGAAGCCTCGTGCTCGCCGATGCGCAGGCGCATTACGTCCGCACTGTCATGCGCCGCGGCGTCGGCGAGGCGCTGAAGCTCTTCAACGCGCGCGACGGCGAGTTCAGCGCGCTCATTTCGCGCGCTGACAGGAAAGGCGTCGAGGTCCGTCTCGACGCGCGGCTGCGCGCGCCAGCGCCGGAAAGCGACCTTTGGCTCCTGTTCGCGCCGGTCAAGCGCGACGCCGTAGAGCTGATCGTTCAGAAAGCGACCGAACTTGGCGCTTCGAGATTCATTCCGGTCGAGACCGAGCGCACGCAGACGCATCGCCTCAACGTGGAGCGCCTCGCGGCGATCGCCGTTGAGGCCGCCGAGCAATGCGGGCGCCTTTCGGTTCCGGCGGTTGAAGACCTGCAGCCGCTCGCACGGGCGCTCGAGGGATGGCCTGGGGATCAGCGCCTCATCTATTGCGACGAGGCGGGCGACGACCCGCAGGCTGAATGGGGCGGCGAGACGGGCCGCGCCCCGCCGCTCCTCAAAGCCGTCGCGAACATCGCGCCGCCCGCCGCCCTTCTGATCGGCCCCGAAGGAGGATTCTCCCCAGGCGAACGCGCGCGCCTGCGCGCCCTGCCCTTCGTGACGCCGGTTTCGCTCGGCCCGCGCATCCTGCGCGCCGATACCGCAGCGATCGCCGCGCT
>CAYTVQ010000297.1:0-3229 GCA_964441615.1 uncultured Caulobacterales bacterium
CTTGCGATCGAGGGTCGGCGCGCGGGTGATCCAGTTTCCTTCCGGCAGCTGCCCGACAATCTCGGAATGCGCATGCTGCGAGATCTGGCGGATCAGCGTCTTGCGATAGCCTTCCGGCATCCAGTCCTTGGGCTCGATCCTGATGTCGGCGTCGATCCGCGCCTGAAAGGCGCGCTCCTCCGGAGACATCTCAGCGGCGGCCTTCGGCTTTTCGCCGGTCGATTTGACTTCCTGGGCGTACATTCTGCCTCCGCCTTCCGGCGCCTCGCGACCTTCGCAGGCTAGAATAAGCTGACCGATCGGTCAATGAATTAGCGAGCCTTCACGCGTTATCGACGGCGCCGCCGACCGATCGCGACAGTCCTTCGAAGATCGCGATGACGCGCCCGCTCTCGCCCGTCACCCTTACGGAGTAGACGCCCGAGCGCCCTTCGATCGCCTCTTCGCGGGCTTCGGCGACCAGCCTCTCCCCGAGGCGCGCCGGGGCGAGGAACGAGATCGCGGCGTGCTGGGCGAAGGTCTTCACATTGCGCGAATTGCAGGCCCAGGCGAAGGCGGTGTCGGCGAGCAGAAAGATCATGCCGCCATGGGCGACCCCATGCCCGTTCAGCATGTCCTCGCGAATGACCATGGCCGCGCGCGCAGCGCCCTCAGAAGCGCTCTCAAACTCGAGACCAAGAGCGCGCGAAGTTCCCTCCGCAGCGTGCAGCCTGCGCGCAATGGCTTCGCCTGACGCATTCGCGTTTGTCATGCCCTGTCCCGCGGATTGAATTGACCGACCGACCGTTTGATTATACGGGAATGACGTGCGGTTTCCAGCGCCGTGCTGACGGGAGAGACATCATGAGCGCCACGGCGTACAAGACCGTCCTCTTTTCGATCGATGCCGGCGTCGCCCGCCTCACGCTCAACCGTCCCGAGCGGCTGAATTCCTTCACCATCGAGATGCATGCCGAGATCGCTGAGGCCCTCGGCGCCGTCGAGCGGGACAACACCGTCCGTGTACTGCTCGTCACGGGCGCGGGGCGAGGCTTCTGCGCCGGACAGGACCTTTCCGACCGCGCTGTCGCGCCTGGCGACGCGCCCGTAGATCTCGGCGAGTCGGTTGAAAATAGATATAATCCGCTCATCCGACGCCTGACGGCCCTTCCAATGCCGGTGATCGCCGCCGTCAACGGCGTCGCGGCGGGGGCCGGCGCCTCGCTTGCCTTCGCCTGCGACCTCGTCGTTGCGGCGAAGTCGGCGAAGTTCATCATGTCCTTCGCCAATATCGGCCTCGTTCCCGACTCGGGAAGCTCGTGGGCGCTGCCGCGCCTTGCGGGCCAGGCGCGCGCTCTCGGGCTCGCGCTCACAGGCGATCCCCTCCCCGCCGAGACCGCGGCCGACTGGGGCCTCATCTGGAAGTGCGTCGACGACGACAAGCTCGGCGAAACGACCGGCGCGCTTGCCGTGAAATTCGCCAGCGCGCCGACGCGCGGCCTCGCCGGGACGAAAAAGCTCATCCGCGGCGCCTTCGCGCGTTCGCTGGACGCCCAGCTCGATCTCGAGCGCGACATGATGCGCGAGCTTGGGCGCTCCGAGGACTATCGCGAGGGCGTCGATGCTTTCCTGAACAAGCGGAAACCAGCCTTCAAGGGACGATGACCTCACCGCTCATTCCGGCGAAAACCGGAATCCAGGACTGGCTGCGACCGGATCCCGGCTTTCGCCGGATGAGCGGATCGAGTGACAGGGAGAACAATTGATGACGCCGATCATGCTCCAAAGCTACGCGCTTGACCGCTGGACTGGCGGGGCTGGCGCTGAAACGCGCATGGCATCCGCCGTCACCGGCGAGACGGTCGCGCAGTTCTCGCCAGCGGCGCTCGACTTCCGCGCCATGGCGAGCCACGCGCGCGAAGTCGGCGGCGGGAATCTCCGCAAGCTGACCTTTCTTCAGCGCGCCGCAGTCGTGAAAGTGCTCGGAACCGCGATCATGGACCGGAAGGAGGAGCTCTACGCCCTTAACTTCCATACCGGCGCCACGCGCAAGGACGGCTGGATCGACATTGAGGGCGGGGCCGGCGCGCTGTTCTCGATGGCGTCGAAGGCGAAGCGCGAACTGCCCGATGATTTTCTCTTCGTCGATGGCCCGGTCGAACAGATTTCCAGGGAAGGAACCTTCCTCGCGCAGCATGTCTTCACGCCCCTCAGGGGCTTCGCGCTCCATATCAACGCCTTCAATTTCCCGGTCTGGGGCATGCTCGAAAAGCTCGGCGTGGCGCTGATCGCAGGCGTTCCCGCCATCGTGAAGCCAGCGACCGCGACCGCCTATCTCGCCGAAGCCGCGTTCCGCATCCTCATCGAGACCGGCAAGGTCCCGCCGGGCGCCCTGCAGCTTGTCATCGGCCCGATCGGCGACCTGTTCGATCATCTCACCGGACAGGATGTCGTCTCCTTCACCGGCTCGGCGGCGACGGCCGCCAGACTTAAGGCGCACCCCGCCGTCATCCGCGAGAGCGTCCGCTTCATCTCCGAACAGGACAGCCTCAACGCGTCGATGCTCGGGCCCGACGCCAGCGCCGAGAGCCCGGAGTTTTCGCTGTTCGTCAAAGAGGTGGCGCGCGAAATGACGGTGAAGGCGGGGCAAAAATGCACCGCCATCCGCCGCGCGCTCGTCCCCGCCGCGCTGATGCCGGCGGCGGAGAAGGCGATCAAAGACGCGCTCGCCAGGACGACGATCGGCGACCCCGCGCGCGAGGACGTGCGCATGGGCGCGCTCGTCAGCCTCGGCCAGCGCGCCGATGTCGAGGCGCGACTCGCCGACCTCTCGCGGGAGGCGCGCGTCGCTTTCGCTTCAAAACCCGCTCTGATCGGCGCCGATGAACGCGGCGCCTTTGTTTCACCGACCCTGCTCGTATGCGACGAGCCGGCGGCGGCCCGCGCCGTGCACGAGGTCGAAGCCTTCGGGCCTGTCGCAACCCTGATGCCCTATGCCTCGCTCGACGAGGCGATCGCGCTTCTCAATCGCGGCGGCGGCTCGCTGGTGATGTCGCTGTTCACCCATGACGCGGAGATCGCGCGCGAGGTCATTCTCGGCGCCGGCTCCTTCCACGGCCGCGTCATCGTCATCGACCGCGACTGCGCGAAGGAATCGACGGGGCACGGAAGCCCCCTCCCCGTCCTTGTCCATGGCGGACCGGGCCGCGCCGGCGGCGGCGAGGAAATGGGCGGCATGCGCGGCGTCAGG
>CAYTVQ010000298.1:0-3211 GCA_964441615.1 uncultured Caulobacterales bacterium
CCAGATCGCGCAGACATACGTCCTCCTCGCCGCGTCCGATTTTGTCTTCGCCTGACGTAAGGCACGGGGTGTCACGACGAAGCGTCATGACTTCGAAGAACAATAAATCGCGGTCTTGTGCCCCGAGGGACTCTGGTCAGTGTGACCTCACCGTGCTGTGGCCTGCCCATATGACGCCTATGGCTCGCCGCAACAAACAGGAAGTCAGCGTTCGCAACGCGCGGGGATCCCTCATCGACTCGGATTATCGTGAACTTGATCTAGCGGTTCGGCATTCGTCAGGAGCCAGTAGTCGAAATTGCCAGGGATTTGACCGAACGGGGAGCCGCGCAAGCGCCAACGGGCGACCGGCTTCGTCAGGACGTCAGGTGGGGTGATGAACTGATGAGTCGTCGGTTCACCCAACACCACGGATGGCGATTGAATGAAAGCGAAGGGCGTTTGCGGTGGGGATGGCGTCACAAGGTGTTGGTATATTTCAATGCCGCTCTGCTCGATAATGCGAACGAATTCTGACAGCAATAGCGTCGGGGCCTCAGGCAGACGCGGCTGGTCGTCAGCAACGACGAGCACTCCGGTTACTCGCCTGCCCCCAAACACAAAGTGGTCTTCGGCCGAGTTCTCTGGTCGCAAGACATAATCTGAAGGTCGCACGAACTGCTGGGCGACCAACGGCGCGAGAAGGCCCGCCAAGCAAATCCCTCCGACAAAAGCCGCGCCCGTTCTCGCTCGCATGACCAGCGGCCTCTGGAGACTGTTCGCGGGGATTGGGCCGGCGCCACGCCATCCTCTCACAACGAAAAGGCAAGCCAGGGGATAAATGCCGATCATTATCCGTTTGCCGTCATCAAAAAATACAAAGCCGGCGGAGACTATGGCGCTGCTCCAGAAAAGCAGCCAAAATAGCGACTCCGCCTGAGACATTGTTCGAGCGGCGCGCAACAATCCAATGCATGCAAGAACAATGAGAACCGGCGTTGTGCTACCCCAGATGGGGGGAGCTTCCATGTATCCACGCGTTAGAACTGACGGCAGCGCCTTGACGAAGGCAATCGAGGCGTCCGCGAGACGGACTGCGGCGACACTCGGATTCGCCACGATGTTCTCCAAAGCCTTGCGGTACATGAAGGCGTTCATCGCTTTCTCGTCTGCAAGGGCGGCTTTTGGAATCTCCTGCTCGTAGATGCGTCCGCAGTCGGACCATATCCCGCCGATGGAAATGCCGCACACCGTGTAAGAAAAATTGCCCCCAACCAAGGCTAAGTCTTTCGTGTACAATCTCGCGGCTCCAAGGTTGAGGCCGACAATTGTAAGGACAGCAAGGCCAACAAGCGCTGCTCCCCGCATTTGGTTAATTCGGTCTTTGCGAAGGGACACTATCACCCACAACAAGAGCGCCGGCAAAGTGAACATGCTTCCCATTCGGACCGTCAGCGATATCGAGAAGACTGCGATCGCGACCGCCGCATGCGCGAACGAATTCGTTCGGAAAGCTTCAATAAAGAACGGAATTGCAATGAGGGCCCAGAATAAACCGATCGGCTCGGTGAGCGATGTGGTCGCGTAGTCCCTGGCCGTGACATATACGAGAGCGCCAAATGCGATTCCAGCCCACAATCCCAGCCATCGGACGACTGAAAGAGTTGCGAAGGCGATCGCACCGGCAAGCGCCGTACACTGAACGATCACCATCGTTGCATAATTGAATCCGCTAGCTGCGACGAGCGTGGTCCGAAATACTTGAGCGAGCGGGCGTCGCGCCGAAAACGCGCTGAAGGTCCCGTCTTTCACAACGTCGTTTGCATCTGCCCAATAGCCATTGGCGTCGCTGAACGGGATAAGGCCGGCGATGGCAATGCCAGAAAGGTCGCCGGGGCGGCTGAGTCCGGACCACTGGGCGCTCGCGGATAAGACCAGGAGGCAAAAAATGATAGGGACGCCAACAATCAGCAGGAGTCGCTCCAGGTAGGAATCGAATCGGGCCGTCACCTTGGACCGGAGGGCCCATCCGATAATGAGAGCGACTCCGGCTACCCAGAGGACGATTTCTGCAGAATACGGCTCAGACATCGCAATTGCTGCCCAAATAGGAAACTGGACGATCGCCGCGGTGGATGGCAGAGCCCAATTATCTACCGCGGCAAGAGCGGTAATAATCGCATAAAGTGTGGCAAGTGTCGTCGCGGCGATTACAAGCCCGAAGCCGGAGATCGCCGGCGCCACGCGAATTATGTTCGCCAAGAAAGGCAAGATTTCTGATAGCGCGCCTCCGGTCCGGAGCAACCACTGGCGCTGCCATGCAACGAATCGTGTCAAATCCGAATACAGAAAGTCGCGTGCCAGTAACAAAGTCCCAACCGCCATGCTGAGGGCGGCAATAAGCATGGCCGCCCGCAAGCTGGCGTTTAGTCCCAGTTCACGTATGGCCTCATACTTCCGGCCGTTCGTACGCGGATCGGTGGAATCGGAGGCCGAGAAAATCAACCAGTCGCCATCCTTGCCGACAGTCCCCCAGTGAGAATATCGTCCGGCGCCTTTCTCCGCGATTTCGGCATGCAGCGAATGGGGCGCGGCGAGCGGCCTGTCATCTTCAAGAAGCACCAGCCGCGACTTGTTGTGGGGACGGGCGACATCTGACCTTGTCGTTAGCCATATCGGAGGATCAGGCAGGCGGAGTGTCACCGCGGCTCCGGCTTCGCCATAATCGCTGATCGCGGCGGGATCGAGCGTCACCCTTTCGATTTTGCGCCAAAACAGCGCGGCGAAGCAGGCGACCAGAGCGAGCGCCATGGCCGCAGCGGCACACAGGCGCGCCTTCAAAGGAGACATTGAAGCGACCCCATGACATCAATCTGCTAGAATTGGTCCCTGTTAGCAAGAATACACGACCTATCGCTCCGGCTTCGTTCAAAGCTTTTCATTAGACGACAAGTTTGGTAGATGGACCCGAAGGGTCAACATGAAAAAGGCGCTCATCACCGGCGTAACGGGGCAGGACGGCGCCTATCTCGCGCGCCTGCTTCTGCAGAAAGGCTACGAGGTGCATGGCGTCAAGCGGCGATCCTCGTCCTTCAATACGAAGCGCATCGACGATATCTATATCGATCCGCATGAGAAGACTTCGTTCTTGCTGCATTATGGCGACTTGACCGACTCGACCAACCTGATCCGCATTGTGCAGGAGACACAGCCCGATGAGATCTATAACCTG
>CAYTVQ010000299.1:0-3202 GCA_964441615.1 uncultured Caulobacterales bacterium
GACGCGCCCATCAATGCAGCGTCGCCAAAACAAAAGCGGCTCTCGCCGCCGCCGGGCTGCCGCTGAAGCCGGCCGCCAGCCATATCCTGCCGCTGATCGTCGGCGACAGCGCAATCTGCAAGGCGATTTCCGATCATCTGCTGACGGCGCACGGCATCTATGTCCAGCCAATCAATTATCCGACGGTTCCTCGCGGCGAGGAGCGGCTTCGCATCACGCCAGGCCCCTTTCATACTGACGCAATGATCGCGGATATGACGGCGGCGCTGGTGGAGGCGTGGCGCCTCTTCAGCCCGCCGGCGCAGCCGTCGACGCGTGACTTGGCCGTGAACGCCCGCCGTCACCCCGGCCGGATGCATGCGTTCGCCTGACATCGCTTCCGCTTCAGGCGCGCATGACAGTCAGCGGCACTCGAACTGTGAGGGCTGCTTGCCGTCGCCGCCCAGGAAGCGCTGCCTTTTCGGGTGAGCGCAGATCTTCCTCGCGCCCCCGCCGTCGGCGAAGGCCGCGATCAGGGCGTCCGGCGCACGCCCCGAGGACGCCCATGCATCCAGCACATCAAGATAATCGATGCGGTCGGGGCCGGGTCCGCCGCCGCAATGCAGGACGCCCGGCAGAAGGAACAGGCGCACATCGTCGGCGGCCGCGGGGTCGGCGGCCATCACCCGGCCGACATAGTCGATCGACATGAAGGGCGACAGGCCAGAGTCCGCCCAGCCGTGAAACATCAGCAGCTTGCCGCCGCGCGCCCTGAAAGCCGACAGGTCGGCATTCGTCGGCGACAATGTCGCCTGCACGAGTCGGGCCCGCTCCGCCATCTCGCCGAATTCGACGTCCGTATACGTCCAGTCGCGATCCTGTAGAACGAAGTCGCGCATGAAGCCGACGCCATAAGCATAGGCAAGGCTCGGAACGCCGGGCGCGATAAGATCCTTTGCGCCGATCAGCCAGGCGCCCCAGCCAAGTCCAAGATGCTCGCCGCCGACCGGGAAGCCGTATCCGTAAGACCGGCCCGACGATCGCGGTCCCTCGTAAATCGACTTCGCCGCCGCGATCTCCTGCTTCGAGAGGCACTGATCGGAGTCCTTTCCCCTGCAGGCGAGAGTTTGCAGATCGACGGCGCACGCGGCTGGATCGGAGATAATCCTGTCGGCAATTCCGTCTTTGGCGTCGCAGGCGGCGAGCGCCGCCGCGCCGATCATGTCGCGCTCCTGATGAGACAGCACTGCTTTCGCGTGATCCGCAGGGTCCGGATAGTTGAGCCTCGTCGCGTTGAGGAATCCGGCGGCGATCGCCGTGAAATCGATAGCTGGAGCCCCGGCGATGACGCCGTCAAAATCGGCGGGATAGCGCTGCGCGCTCATGAGACCTTGCCGGCCGCCGTTCGAACAGCCGGCGAAATACGACCGGGCGGGCGGCGCCTTGTAATGGCGCTCCACAAGAAACTTGGATGCGACCGTGACCCGGTGAACCGCGGCATGCCCGTAGTCGACGATCTTTTCCATGTCGCCATGGGCCCAGCTTGAGTCGATCCCATTGCCGGAATGACCGGTGTCGGTTCCGGCGACGGCATAGCCCTTCTGGAGCGCTCCCATCGGCAAGGCCTGCGAATCAACGGCGCCCGCAAATCCGCCCTGGCCGCCCATGACGAATTTTCCGTTCCATTTCTCCGGCAACCAGAGCGAGAATTTGATCGCCTTGCCGACCACGCCGTCGAGCCTGCAATGGGGCGCTGGCGCCTGATCGCGGACCGCCGCCGTCACCTTTAACTCCGGCAGGTCGAGCCTCGCGGCGGGCGCGCAATCCCTTTCAGCGGCAGACGCCTGCAACGTCATCGTGATGCAGGCGGCGACGGCGAAGGCGGCCGGATACAGCGCCGAGGCGGGCCTTTGAAGGCGCGCGCGCTTTCGGGCGAGTCCGAGATTTCCGGAGCGGCGATGAACGGTTTTCATGACTCCTCCTTTGCGCCTGCGTCAGGCGACCGGGCTCGACCGGCCGGTCTTGCGCCGATCTTTCGGGCGACAGCGCTTGCGCACCGCCGGACCGCTTCCTCGGCTGAACCAGAAAATGCGGGCAGCGACATGAAGCCGTGGATCTGGTCGGCATAGTCGACATGCTCGCATGCTACGCCTGCGGCGACGAGCTTTTCCGCGTAAGCGGCGCCGTCATCCTTCAACGGATCAAAGCCCGCCGTCACGATCATCGCTGGAGCAATCCCGGCGGCGACATCGTGCAGCAGCGGCGAAGCAAGCGGGCTTGATCGCTCTTCCTCAGCCGAGAAATAAAGCGCATCGAACCAGTCGATGCTTTCGCGCGTCAGGAAATATCCCTCCGCGAAGCGCCGTCGTGACGGCGTGTCGACGCCCATCCGAAGAACCGGGTAGAGGAGCAGCTGGAACCGCGCGCAAACGTCGCCAGCGATGGCAAGTTCGCGGGCGGCGACCGCAGCGAGATTGGCGCCGGCGGAATCGCCGCCGATGGCGATCAAATCTGGGTCGATTCCGAAGGTCGACGCATCCCGGTCGACGGCGCGGATCGCAGCGATCGCGTCAAGCGCCGCGCGCGGAAACTTCGCCTCCGGCGCCAGCCGGTAGGCGACGGACATCAGGCGAAATCCGCCGGCCGCCGAAAGCCGGCGGCAAAGCGAATCGTGGCTTTCGAGATCGCCGCGAACGAAGCCGCCGCCGTGGAAGAAGACGAGGGCCGGGCGCGAAGCGCCGTCGATGACGTCATAGAGCCTGGCGGCGAGAGGCCCCTCCGCGCCCGCGACCTCGCAGTCACGCACGACGGCGAGAGACGGCGGGTTGTCCGGCAGCAATCTGAGAAACTCGTGCACCTGCGCGCGATAGGCGGCGATAGGCGTTTTCTTCAGGTCCGGTTTCGGCATCTCGGCGATGCGCGCAAGCAAGACCGCCGTGCGCGGATCAAGCGCCGCTTCATCGGGGTCGAGACTCACTTGAATACGCCGTCCGACGCCTTGGTGATCGCGTCCAGAGCTACTGCCCGGCTCACCGGCTGCATCCGCGGGCCAACGACGCCGAACGTCATGCGCTCATCGACGCGCGCATCATAAGAGGGCCAGGGGGCGAGCCCGTCAGGCGCTGGCGCCCCCGTGCGGGCGAAAGCGACCCAATAGGCGGCGATTTCCTCCGCAACGCGACGGTCTTCGTCCGTCGCTTGCACGCCGTCCCTCCCGACCGTG
>CAYTVQ010000300.1:0-3186 GCA_964441615.1 uncultured Caulobacterales bacterium
CTTGCTGCGCTCGCTCCAGCGCGCCCGGAAGGCGTCGTGCAGCGTCCTGACGACATCGCCGACATGCCTTTCTGCAGCCCCGCCGTCGATGATGTCCTGCGCCGCGCCATAGGAGAGTTTGGCGGCCGAGCGCATCATGGCGCGCAAGAAGCGGTGCGAGAGCTTGCGCCCTGTTTTCGAGAGCCGCATCTCGACGGCGAGGCAGGCGCGATCGACGCCTTCCTTCAGCGAGCAGAGATCATTGGAAAGGCGCTCGGGCAGCATCGGCACGACGCGGTCCGGGAGGTAGACAGAGTTGCCGCGTCGCTCGGCTTCGCGGTCGAGCGCGCTCCCGGCGGGAACGAACCATGAGACGTCGGCAATGGCGACGATGAGGCGGAAGCCGCCGGCATTGGCGGGATCGTCATCCGGAGAGGCCCATACGGCGTCGTCATGATCGCGCGCGTCCTCGGGATCGATGGTGACCAGCGGGACTTCCCGCAGGTCGATGCGCTCGCCGAGCGGGGGCGGTTTCGCTTGCGCCGCTTCTTCGAGCGCGCCCTGCGGAAATTCGGTCGGGATGCCGTGACTCGCCAGCGCGATCAGCGAGAAGGAGGCGCGGTCGTCGATGTGGCCGGCGATGTCGCGCACCCGGCCGCGCACCGGCCCGTAGCCGCGCGCATTCCTGGTTTCGACCCAGACGAGATCGCCGTCCCTGGCGCCGCGCTCGTCGCCCCGGTCGATGATGAAGCGCTGGCGCGTGCGCCGCTCGACAGGGTCGGCGAACATTGCGCCGCGTTCCTTGCGCAGCACGGCAAGAAAACGATGCGCGCCGCGCCCGAGCGCCCTGATGACATCGGCTTCATAGCCCTCATCGCCGGCGGGTTTGAGACGCGCGAGCACCCGGTCGCCGACGCCAGGCGCAGGCGTCAGACGCGCGGCGCGGCTTGCGCGCACGCGAATCATCGGCGGCTCCCTCTCGCCCCGCCAGTCCGCAGGGAGACAGACGAGGTCGCCGTCGTCATCGACCGACATCACGTCGATCGCGGTCACCTCGGGGAGGCTCTCCAGCTGCACCATGCGCCTGCCGCGCCGGGCGATGCTGCCGGCCTCTTCGAGCTCGCGCAGAAGGCGGCGAAGGTCGGCGCGGTCCTCGCCCTTGACGCCGAAGGCGCGCGCAAGCTCGCGCTGACCGACATTGGCCGCGCCCGATTTCAGAAATTCGACGATTTCGGCCTTGGTCGGCAGACCCGGCTCGCGCCCGTGCGCCTTCTTCGACTTCTTCGGCAAGGGGCGCCCCGATCAGCCTGCCGGCGCGGCGGCCGCGCGGGCTCAATAGCCGACGGTAAGCGGGTTTTCGGTGCGGCCGTCAATGATGATTTCGTAGTGCAGATGGATGGCGGTGGCGTTGCCGGTCCGTCCGGTCTCGGCGATCGCTTCGCCCGCCCGCACGCGTCCCCCTTCGCGCAGGCCCCGCGCATAGCCGGACAGATGGGCGTAGCGGGTCTTCACCCCGGCGCCGTGCCGGATGACGATGGTCTCGCCATAGGCCCCCTTGTCGCCGGCGAACTCGATCTCGCCGTCGGCGGCGGCGTAAACCGTCGCCGGCCGCCCGGTATAGAGATCTACGCCATGGTGCATCCGCCCCGTGCCGGCGCGCACGCCGTAGCCCGAAGAGAGACAGCCATCAACCGGCGCCCGCAGGAAGCGTCTCCCTCTGATCTCCGCGGTCGGCTGGAAATTGACGACGCGCCCCGCGCCGTCCGTCGGCGGCGCGTTGGAAATCTCCGTTCCTCCGCACACGAACAGATCGCGCATGATGGGCTGACGTCCGGCGGAGCCGTCTGCCCGCGGGCGTTCCGGGGCCGTTGCGCAGGCCCCAAGGGCGAGGAGGAGCACGGCTGCGACGCCGCAGCCGGTCGGACCGCTGCGCCGGGATTGAGTGCGGGCCGCCGGAACGCTCAAGGACAACACTTCACGCATGGGATGACGAACAGAACCTGCCGACCTCCTTGCACCCTAATCAGCCTGCGCGCCGAAAGCGTTGAGCGATCCCTTCCAATTTTCGCCGGCTCGGGAATGAAGGATTGCCGCCTCCGAATGGGGCGGAAATTCGGCGCGGCGCTCCAGACCCCTGGCGCAATTTTCTGCTCAGGACCTTGACCGCCGCCGGGCAGCGTCCTACATGCGCCGCAATCCGGTTGTTAGCAGTCACGCAAGGCGAGTGCCAGCAGCGGAGGGCATTGGCGAATTGCCAATCAACTCATTGAATTTGAACGATTTATGGAAAGGGAGGCCATCGCATGGCTCTGAAATTCCGGCCGCTGCACGACCGCGTGCTCGTCCGTCGCATCGAGGAAGACACCAAAGTCGGCTCGATCATCATCCCCGACACCGCCAAGGAAAAGCCGCAGCAGGGCGAGGTCCTCGCCGTGGGCGGCGGGGCCCGCAATGAGGACGGAAAAGTGACCCCGCTCGACGTCAAGAAGGGCGACAAGATCCTCTTCGGCAAGTGGTCCGGTTCGGAAGTCAAGATCGACGGCGAGGAGCTCCTCATCATGAAGGAGTCGGACATCCTCGGGATCGTCGGCTGAGCGAGCATAGAAAATTAATCGGAGAACGGAACAATGGCTGCAAAAGAAGTCAAATTCGACGTTGAAGCGCGCGAGAAAATGCTGCGCGGCGTCGATATCCTCGCGAACGCGGTTCGCGTGACCCTTGGCCCCAAGGGCCGCAATGTCGTGATCGAGAAGTCGTTCGGCGCCCCGCGCACGACCAAGGACGGCGTCACCGTCGCCAAGGAAATCGAGCTCGAAGACAAGTTCGAGAATATGGGCGCGCAGATGGTGCGCGAAGTCGCCTCCAAGACCAATGACGAGGCGGGCGACGGCACGACGACGGCGACCGTGCTCGCCCAGGCGATCGTGAAGGAAGGCGCCAAGGCCGTCGCCGCCGGCATGAACCCGATGGATCTGAAGCGGGGCGTCGATCTCGCCGTCGCCCGGGTCGTCGAGGACATCAAGAAGCACGCGATCAAGATCTCGAAGTCGAACGAGATCGCCCAGGTCGGCACCATCTCGGCCAATGGCGAGAAGGACATTGGCGACATGATCGCCAAGGCCATGGAGAAAGTCGGCAATGAGGGCGTGATCACGGTCGAGGAAGCCAAGTCCCTCGAGACCGAACTCGATGTCGTCGAGGGCATGC
>CAYTVQ010000301.1:0-3174 GCA_964441615.1 uncultured Caulobacterales bacterium
CCATGCTGATGAACTTCCCGCGCTTCAACAAGATGAAGGGCATGGGCCAGATCGTGTCGTGGTCGGTGCGCGATGAGTCCCTCCATTGCGAGGGCATGATCAAGCTCTATCACGCCTTTGCGCGCGAAACGGGATGCGTGACGAAAGAGGTGGCCGCCGATATCGTTGAATGCTGCCGGACCGTGGTGGCGCTCGAAGACAAGTTCATCGATCTCGCTTTCGAAATGGGCCCTGTGCAAGGCATGACGCCCGAAGACATCAAGGCTTACATCCGGTACATAGCGGACTGGCGCCTCGGTCAACTGCACCTGCCGAGACTGTTCGGGGCCGAAAAGCATCCGCTCCCTTGGCTTGCCGAGATATTGAACGGCGTCGAGCACGCGAACTTCTTTGAAGCCCGAGCGACGGAATACTCGAAGGCTGCGACCAAAGGCGACTGGCACGGCGAGGGCGGCGTCTGGGCCGCCTTCGACGCCATGCAGGCGCGACGGAGGGAAGCGGCGAACGCACAAGCGTCTCATTAGCGCTCCACCGGAACGGGGCCGCTCGCTTTTGTCTTAAGTTTCTTAAATTGTCGCGGCGTCCTCGCGTAAGCCGCTCAATGCTCCGGTGCGCGCTGCTGCAAGCGCCGGCGGCGAGATCCGAATGCCGCGCAGCGCCCCTTCAAGCGATGATGTCGGGCGTTAGCTGGTCCTTTGTCCGCTGCATCTGGTCCTTTAGCTGAAGCTTTTTCTTCTTCAGCCGCGCGACCGAGAGGCGGTCGTGATGGGGTTGCAACTCCAGAGCCTGAATGGCGGCGTCGAGGTCGGCGTGCTCCTGCTGCAGGGCGCGAAGGCGGGCCAGCAGTTCTTCATCATTAGCGCCGCCAGAGGGCGCCGCGCCGGCGCCGAAACGGCGGAAAGGCGTCACCTTTTCATCGTCTTCCGGCGGTCCGCCGTCATTCATTGGGAAGTAGCCTCCATCGGCGTATCACCAAAGATGGCGCGGGCGAGATCGTCAAGGAGGAGAGTAGAAAAGCCCCGGCTGAAGGCGATCCCGGAAAGGTCTGCATAACGCACGAGCGCCCTGCGCGCCTCTTCCAGAGGCTCCACCTCTTCGCCCTTGCATGCAAGGCCGCCCGCCAGGCTTTCGAGCATCGCCTGTTCGAGCTTCTCGGCTTCCAGTTCGACCGCTTTCACCCTTTCGCGTAACGCCGCTGCGCCGCTTTGGTCCGCCTGTCTTGGCGGCGCCTTCAGCGCGCGTCGAACTGCACGCAACGGCTCCGTCACATCGTGCGACCAGTCGTTGACAAGATCGGCCGCCTTGCGCAGTGCGAGGTCTGGAACCGCAATGCCTTGCACGGCGCACCAGCAGCACCAGAGCAGGATGTTCGCATTGAGGCCGAATTCGTCCTGCAGCCGGATGAGCGCTTGCGGCGCGCCGGTCCGCGAATGGGCGATGAGCGACCAGTTCCAGAAGGCTTGCTGCGCCGTCACGGGCGGCGGCCCTTCTCGAGATCCTCGCCCCAGCGCCGAGCAAAATCGCACTCGATTCCGAGGAGGTCTAAAGCGCGCGCGACGCTCTGGCTGGCCATATCCTCGACGCTTTGCGGTTCGGCGTAGAACGCAGGAACGGGCGGGGCGATAATCGCGCCCATTTCCGCGAGCGCCGTCATGGTGCGCAGGTGCCCGAGATGCAACGGCGATTCGCGCACCATCAGCACGAGAGGCCGGCGCTGCTTCAGCGTGACGTCGGCGGCGCGTGTCAGCAGCGAGGAAGTGACGCCGGTTGCAATCTCGGACATCGTCCGCACCGAGCAGGGCGCAATGAGCATGCCCGCAGTTCTGAACGATCCCGATGAAATCGGCGCCCCGACATCGCTGACGGCGTAGGTCCTCGTCGCACGCGCCGCAAAATCGCGCGCTTTTTCGCCAAGCTCGTAGGCGATGGTCATTTCGGCGGATTTCGAGATAACGAGGTGGGTTTCGACCCCGGCTGAACTGAGCGCTTCGAGGGCGCGTCTGGCGAGCAGCGCGCCTGACGCCCCGCTGACGCCCACGACGAGGCGTGTCGAATTTTTCATCGAAAATCCAATGAGTTGCACTGCTTTTTAGCGCCGCCGCCAAGGTCCGGGAAAGACAAATGTTATATGTCTTAACGGTGAAACCGCATCGACGGAAAGCCCGTCCCGTGCTTAAATGAGACACCCCCAACTAGAAGGAGGCCAGCTATGGCGATGAAGGCTCACCTGGACACGCTGACACAGCGGCATCAGGAGCTGGAGGCGGCGATCGCCGCGGAAATGAAGCACCCCAGCCACGATGACAGTCGCGTGAATGAGCTGAAGCGCCTGAAGCTGAAGATTAAAGACCAAATCCAGAATATTCGAATCTCTGAAGAGACCCATTAGGGCCGGTCGGCCCGGTCAACTGCCGCGTTGGCGGGCGTCAAGGACGACCCGGAACGAGGTCGGCCGATTCCCTGGAAGGATAACCCATGAGCGGTCGTTCGGTCATTGTGACGGGCGCCGCTCATGGAGTGGGCGCGGCATGCGCGCGTCGCTTTGCGTTGAACGGCGACCGTCTTGTGCTTGCCGACCGGGACGAAGCGGGCGCTCGTCTGATCGCCGACGAACTGAAGAAGCGCGGCGCCGAGGTCGCCTTCGTGCATGCCGAGGGCGCAAACCGGCTGCACGTCCACAACATTTTCGCAGAAGCGCTCGACGCTTACGGGCGTATCGATGTTCTCACACACATGGCGTATGAGGACTATTCAGCGCCTTTTCTCGAAACAAGCGAAGAAGATTTTGACCGTGTAGTCGCGCAGAACCTCAAGGGCGCATTCTTGATCAACCAGGCGGCCGCCAAGCAGTTCATCAGGCAGAAAACCAGGGGCGGGCCGGGCGGCGGAGCGATCGTCAACCTTATGTCCGTGGAGGCGATCACGGCGGCGCCCGACCATGTCGCCTTCGCCACGACGCAGGGCGGACTTCATCAGATGACGAAAGCTGTCGCCCTCGCTTTGTCGCCCTATGGCGCCCGCGCCAATTCGGTCGGTATCGGCGCCATAGCTTCGGAATTGCCCGAGGAGAGCGATGAGGAGGAGCTTGGTGCAAGCGTCCCTCTAAAGCGCATCGGATCGCCCGAGGAAGTCGCCGAGACGGTGTTCTTTCTCGCCTCGAACGCCGCGTCCTAC
>CAYTVQ010000302.1:0-3174 GCA_964441615.1 uncultured Caulobacterales bacterium
AAGATGTTCAATGCGGGACAGACCTGCGTCGCGCCCGATTACGTGCTGGCGCCGCGCGCCAGGATCGATGCGACGGTGGAGGCGCTGACGCAGAGCGCAAGGAAGCTCTATCCCGAGATCGACACCACGCGCGATTACGCCTCGATCGTCTCGGACCGGCATTTCACGCGGCTGAGATCCATGGTCGAGGAAGCCCGCGACGCCGGCTGCCAAGTCATCGAGATCGGCTCCGCCAATGCGCTCACCCCGCAGCGCAAGCTGCCGCTGACGCTCGTGGTCGAGCCGCCCGAACGGCTGCGCCTCATGCAGGAGGAGATTTTCGGGCCGATCCTCCCCATTCTCGCCTGCGACGGCGCCGGCGCTGCGATCGACCACGTGAACAGGGGCGAGAGGCCGCTCGCGCTCTACTGGTTCGGGCGCGACAGCGCGACCTGCGACAAGGTGCTGCGCGAGACGGTCTCGGGCGGCGTCACCGTCAACGACACGCTCTGGCATGTCGCGCAGGAAAACCTTCCCTTCGGCGGCGTCGGCAAGAGCGGCCAGGGCGCCTATCACGGCGAGGCGGGCTTTGCGACCTTCTCGCACCTGAAGCCTGTCTTCTACCAGAAGGGGTCGAGCGGGGCCATGCTGCAACCTCCGTATACGGATAAAACCGAACGCATGATCGGCCTCGCAAGGAAGCTGATGTGAGAAGTCCCGGCCGCCGCCGCGGCGAGTCGTCTTTACCCCTCTCCCCCGCCAGACTGCCGCCTGCACTCTCCGCCGCCCGCCGGGGGAGAGGGGAGAGGGGAGAGGGGGCGGCCCAGATGTCGTCTTTCAGCATGCAACACCCGGCTTGCAGACCCGGCCCTCGCCCTCGCCCCCTCCCCCTCTCCCGCTTCAAA
The DNA here is from genome assembly GCA_964441615.1 of uncultured Caulobacterales bacterium. Classification (GTDB taxonomy): domain Bacteria; phylum Pseudomonadota; class Alphaproteobacteria; order Caulobacterales; family Parvularculaceae; genus Amphiplicatus. The sequence continues at coordinate 885 of CAYTVQ010000302.1, forward strand.
GCGCGGGACAGGGGCGGCGTCGCTGCGACAAGGGCGACGTATACAGATGATTTCCGCGTGAATCCTGCCGCAGATACGAGCCTCCCATGAAATCCTCCTCCGTCCTCGCCGCCGGCGAGTTCGATTACGTCATCGTCGGCGCCGGCTCGGCGGGCTGCGTCCTCGCCAACCGCCTCAGCGAAGACGGCAAGACGACCGTCTGCCTGCTCGAAGCCGGGGGCGCGGACTCAAATCCGCTGGTGCACATGCCCTTCGGCATCGCCATCGGCACCTATCTGCCGCCGTCCGACACCAACTGGCGCTTCGAGACCGTCCCGCAGCCGCATCTGAATGGCCGCCGCGGCTTCCAGCCGCGCGGGCGCATTCTCGGCGGCTCGTCCTCGATCAACGCCATGATCTATATCCGCGGCTCCAGGCGCGATTATGACCGCTGGGCCGAAATGGGGGCGACCGGCTGGTCCTACGCCGAGGTGCTCCCCTATTTCCGAAAGTCCGAGGACAATGCGCGGGGGTCGAGCGTCTATCACGGGGCCGGCGGCGCGCTCACGGTCTCGGATCTGCGCTACAGGAATCCTCTGTCTACGGCCTTTCTCGAAGCGGCCGCCGAACTCCAGCTTCCCGCCAATCCCGACTTCAACGGCGACCGGCAGGAAGGCGTGGGCTTCTATCAGGTGACGCAGCGCAACGGCCGGCGCTGTTCTTCCGCTGTCGCCTTCCTCGAACCGGCGAAGGCGCGGCCCAATCTCCGCGTCATCTCCGAGGCCCATGCCGAGCGCGTCATCATCGAGGAGAGGCGCGCGACCGGCGTCGCCTTCCGCCTTGGCAAATCCTCCGCCATGGTCCGCGCGCGGCGCGAGGTGATCCTCGCGGCCGGCGCCTTCCAGTCGCCGCAGCTTCTGATGCTTTCAGGCATAGGGCCGGCGGCGCATCTGAAAGACAAGGGCGTCGAGCCGATCGTCGATTCGCAGGATGTCGGCGCCCATCTCCAGGATCATCTCGACTACACGATCCTGCGCCGCACGCCCTCGCCCGACTCGCTCGGCATGCATCCGGCGATCGCCCTGCGCTTCCTCAAGGCCCTCGACGACTACAACCGGCGCGGGGAAGGGTTCCTCACCTCGAACCTCGCCGAGTGCGGCGGCTTCATCAAGACCGATCCGCGCCTCGACGAACCGGACATCCAGCTCCATTTCATTCCGGGACTGGTCGACGATCACGGACGCAAGAAGCACTGGGGCGGCGGCTTTTCCTGTCATGCCTGCGTGCTGCGCCCGAAGAGCAAGGGCGTCGTCCGCCTCGCCTCGAGGGATCCGATGGCGCCGCCCGAGATCGACCCCAGATTCCTCTCCGACGACGACGATCTCTTCCGCCTCGTGAAGGCGGGGCGCCTCATCATGCGCATGTTCGAGGCGCCCGCCATGAAGGGCCTCGCCGGCGAGCAGCTCTATATCGGCGCCGATGCGAGCGACGCCGAGATCATCGCGGACATCCGCAATCGCGCCGACACCATCTACCATCCCGTCGGGACCTGCCGCATGGGCCCCGAAGGGCGCTCCGTGCTCGATCCGCAGCTGCGCGTGCGCGGCGTCTCCTCCCTTCGCGTCGCCGACGCCTCGGTCATGCCGACGCTCGTCGGCGGCAACACCAACGCGCCCTCGATCATGATCGGCGAAAAAGCGGCGGATATGGTGAAGGCGGGGTGAGCGATGCGGGCGGATCGGCCCTGACGGGCGACGCGAACACACAAATTACATACCCTACAAAATTTATTGGTGTAGGGTATCACCATGACCGGATCATACCCCTCGTCGGCGGGCAAGTCAGCAAAGGATCTGGCCCAGGCGGAGGCCCTCATCGAGATTCTCGCCGAGGATCGTCCGGGCGAACTCGCCGCCGCATGGCGCGACGCCGCTTCGAGAGGCCCGAAGTGGCGCGATGCGATCGAGAGATCCCTGAAGCGCCGGCTGGCGATCCGGCGACGACTGGACGCGCTAAGCTGACGCCTCGGTCATGCCGACGCTCATCGGCGGCACGCCAACGCGCCCTCGATCATGAACGGCGAAAAAGCGGCGGATATGATCAAGGCGGGATAGTCCCGGCCGGCTTCGTATACTTGGACCGATGAAGCGTTCTTTTGTTACGAAAACAAAACCGGTCTATTCGACGCATGACTGATCGACGATTGACGACGTCTTTGGGGGGGGTAGACTTCAAGTCCTCAACCTGGAGGAGGCCTAATCATGTCTCGCATCCTCGCAATCTGTTTAGCGCTCTGCGCATCGACCCCCTC
>CAYTVQ010000303.1:0-3153 GCA_964441615.1 uncultured Caulobacterales bacterium
GCCGAGCCCGTCAGCAGGAAATGCAGATCCTCGGCGATATTGGTCGCGTGATCGCACGGGCCATCGCGTGTTCCGGAACGACAGGGAAGTCCGCCTCGGCCCGACCGAGTTCCGGCTGCTCGACCACCTGATCCAGCACCCGGGCCGCGTCTTTTCGCGCGAACAGCTGCTGAACGCGGTCTGGGGCGCCGATTCCGACGTCGAGGTCCGCACCGTCGATGTCCATATCGGGCGCCTCAGAAAGGCGCTCGCCAGAAATGACGAGACCGACCCGATCCGCACGGTCCGTTCTGCCGGCTACTCGCTCGACGCCGGCTGAGGGTCGGCCGGGCTCACCCGGCGCGGCGGATGCCGATCTGCGGGGCCTCGATGCGGCGCTCCGGCTTTTTCGCCGGGGCCGGCTGGAAGGCGAGACGGGCGTGATAGGCGCAGTAGGACTTTCCGGTCGGCGCGCCCTGGCCGCAGAAATGGAAATCGTCGCGCGCCGGATCGCCGATCGGCCATTTGCACATATTGTTCTTCAGCGTGGCGACCGTCGCTTTGTCGCCGCCGTCCAGCACAATCGGCGCAATGAATTCCGGCTCCGGAACGATTGGTTTTAGCGCCGGTGCGGCGGCGACTTCGCCTTCGGCGTCCTCGAATTCGTGCTCGAAGCTGCGACCTCGCTGTGGCGTCGCCGGCGCGGCGCGGCCCGAAAGCCCGAGGCGGTGGACCTTGCCGATCACGGCGTTGCGGGTGACTCCGCCCATCTTGGAAGCGATCTGGCTGGCCGAGAGGCCCTCCGCCCAGAACTTCTTCAGAAGCTCGACCCGCTCGTCATTCCATGCCATCTGCCCGCTCCCTTAATTCTGCTTGGCCGCGGCCGTCGCCGACGGCCGGGGGGTGACTATATGTTGTGCCAAATGCTGCTGCAGATCGTCGCAGCGCCTAGATATAGTAGCCGACTGATTCGAAAACACAACATGGGGGCGAATCATTTTTTTGCACACAACATCTAGGCGGCCATGCGGATTTTGGAACGGCGCGCGCTTGACCGCCTGCACCCCGCAAGCGACACCCCGCCAATGACAACGGCGTTGCAACAGGGCGCGCATTCGACCGCGCCGCCCGCTTACGCGCAAAGGCGCTTCGGCGCCGTGAACTGGCTCGGCGTTGCGACGCTCACCGAGCGCGAGATCCGCCGCTTCATGAAGGTCGCGTTCCAGACGATTGTCGCGCCGCTCGTGTCCACGGCGCTCTTCCTCGTCGTTTTCATGCAGGCGTTCGGCTCGTCGCGCGCCGTGCATGGCGTTCCGTATGCGGAATTTCTCGCGCCCGGCCTCGTCATGATGGCGGTCCTGACCAACGCCTTCGCCAATTCGTCATCCTCGCTGATGATCGGGAAAGTGCAGGGATCGATCGTCGATGTGCTGATGCCGCCGCTTTCGCCGAGCGAGCTTGGCGTCGCGCTCGCGGTCGGCGCAGCGGCGCGCGGCGTGCTGGTCGGCCTCGTCGCGGCTGTCGCCTGTGCGCTGTTCATGGCGCTTTCGCCGACCCCGATGCGCGTCGCCGAGCCCTGGGCGATCGCCTATTTCATGCTCGCCGGCTCTTTCATGTTCGGGTTTCTCGGCATTCTCGGCGGCGTCTGGGCGAACAAGTTCGACGAACTTGCGGCGGCGACCAATTTCGTGATCACGCCGCTCACCTTTCTTTCGGGCACCTTCTACGCCATCGGCAATCTTCCCGAGCCGTTCTTGACCTTCAGCCACTTCAACCCGGTCTTCTATCTCATCGACGGCTTCCGCTACGGCTTCACCGGAGTCTTCGAGGCGCCGCCGATGCGCGGGGTCCTGGCGACGCTGGCCCTGAACATCGCGCTTGCGCTCGTCTGCCGTCGGCTCCTGAAGTCCGGCTACAAGCTGAAGAGCTGAGACATGGCGGACGGGCGCAGGGCTCCCGACGACGCGATTCTGCCCTTTCAGGTCGGCGACACGGCCGTCCGGGGGCGGACGGCGCGCCTCGGCGCGTCGATCGACAAGATCCTCGCGGCGCACCGGTTCCCCGATCCGGTGAGCATGCTGGTCGGCGAGGCTGCGACGCTGGTCGCCATGATGGGCGCCGCGCTCAAGTTCGACGGCAAGCTCATCTTGCAGGCGAAAGGCGAGGGACCGCTATCCATGCTGGTCGCCGACTATTCTGTAAACGGAGAGCTTCGGGCGACGGCGAGTTTGAGAGGCGAGCCGCCGCCGGGCGCGATGGGCCTCGACGCCCTTGTCGGACCGGGACATATGGCCCTGACCATCGATCAGGGCGCGGACATGGAGCGCTACCAGGGCGTGACGCCGCTGGAAGGCGCATCGCTGGCGGCGGCCGCCGCAGCCTATTTCATGCAATCCGAGCAGATCCCGACCGCAGTCAAGCTGGCGGTCGGCAGGGTCGAGCGTCCGGGCGGCGTCCGGGCCTGGCGGGCCGGCGGGATCATCGCCCAGTTTGTTCCCGCGGAAGGCGGCGCGCGGGCGCGCAGCGAGAGCGCGCTCAAAGGCCCGGAGGAGGAGGAAATCTGGGCGCGGGCCGCCGCTCACCTCGAAACCACGCGTGCTGACGAACTGCTTGACCCCGGACGTTCCGCCGAAGACCTCCTTGACCGCGACTATATCGAGCGCTACACGCTGGGCTTCGGCGGCCTGGCCGCGCGCGTTGCCGAATATTCGCCGGCGCGCGCCGCGGCGATCTGCGGCATCGATGCCGGGACGATCGTGGCGCTCGCCCGCGAATACGGGACGATCAAGCCCGCGGCGATCCGGGTCAACTACGGGATGCAGCGCACCGCCGGGGGCGGGATGGCGATGCGCACCATCGCCTGCCTGCCGGCGCTCACCGGCGCTTGGCGCGATCCCGCGGGCGGCCTGCTGCTCTCATCGTCGGGCGCGTATCCCGTCGATCGCGCCGCGCTGGAGCGCACCGACCTGATTCCCGCCGGGACGCGCACCATCAACATGAGCACCATCGGCGACGCGCTGACCACGACGACCGAACCGCCGGTCAGGGCGATCGTCGTCTACAACTCGAATCCCGTGGCGGTGGCGCCCGAGTCGGAAAAGGTGATCGCCGGCTTCGCGCGCGAGGACTTGTTCACCGTCGTCCTCGAGCATTTCCAGACGGACACCGCGGACT
>CAYTVQ010000304.1:0-3131 GCA_964441615.1 uncultured Caulobacterales bacterium
TGGACGAGGCGATCATCGCCTATATCCGTCGCATGTATAACCTTCTGATCGGCGAGGCATCGGCCGAGCGCATCAAGAAGGAAGTCGGCAGCGCCATGATCCCGACCGAGGGGTCCGGGGTCACCATCCAGATCAAGGGCCGCGACCTCATGCATGGCGTGCCGAAGGAAGTGCGCATCGGCGAGGCCCAGGTGGCCGAAGCTCTCGCCGAGCCCGTGAGCCAGATCATCGAAGCGGTGAAGGTGGCGCTCGAAGCGACGCCGCCCGAACTCGCCGCCGACATTGTCGATACCGGCATCATGCTGACGGGCGGCGGGGCGCTCCTCAAGAATCTCGATCAGGTGCTGCGCGACGAGACCGGCCTCCCGGTGTCCGTTGCGGATGACCCGCTCTCTTGCGTCGCGCTCGGCACGGGCGCCGCCCTTGAGAACACCAAGGCGATGCGCGGGGTTCTTTCCTCCGCAATCTAGTCTTCGGATTCGCCGCGCCGGCCGCGGCGAATCGGTCGCCGTTTGAGGGCCGAAAAACTCTGGACCCGGCGGGCGAAACATTCAATCTAGAGGTGGAGGCGGTTCGGCGCGCCGTCACAACGGTTGTGCCTGCCGCGATTGCGACGGTTTGATGGAAGTTCTGGGTCAGGACCGCAGGGAAGGACTCGGCCGCAAGGCCGAGTCGCGCGCTGTTCTGGTGACGATGCTGGTGGCGTCGCTTGTTCTGCTTCTGTCGAGTCTCTACTCCGCCGAGGCTTCTGTCTTCCGCAAGGCGCGCGAGTCGGTGATTGACGCGGCCGAGCCCCTGCTTTCGCTTTTCGCGGCGCCTGTCGCCTATATCCAGGGCGTCCTCGGAGAAGTCTCCGATTACTTCAACGTGATGGAGCAGAACAAGGCGCTGCGCGCGGAGAACGCCGAACTCCGGCAGTGGATGGACGAGGCGATCGCACTCCGGAAAACCCTCGCGCAGTACGAAGCGCTGAAGGCGTTTCACGCGCCGCCCGAGGCCAAGCCGATCAATGCATCGGTGATCGGCGATTCGAATGACGCCTTTACGCACGCAATGCTCGTGAATGTGGGCGCGCCGGATGGCGTCAAGCGGGGCCAGGCCGTAGTCGACGACAGGGGCCTTGTCGGCCGCATCGTGGAGGCGGGAAAGTCCGCCTCGCGCATCCTCCTTCTCACCGACGCGCAGAGCCGCGTGCCGGTTTTCGTCGAGGACGCCAATCTTGAGGGCATACTCGTCGGGCGCACCAATGCGCGCCCCGCGATCAGCTTCTCCCTGAGTTCCGAGGCGGCGACCTTCCAGAGAGGACAGCGCGTCCTCACCTCCGGCGCTGGCGGCGTCGTGCCGCGCGGCCTACCCGTCGGCGAGATCGTCGAGGAGCGCGACGGCGAGGCTGTCGTCGATCTGTATGCGGATTACGCCCGGGCCCGGCTCGTGCGGGTCATCGACTACCATTTCCCGTCGCTTGAGCCGCCCCCGCCGTCGGCGTCGCCAGGCATTGCGGTCCCCGCCGAAGATGCAGGGGCTCCGCCTTCCTCGGTAGCGGGGCTTCCTGCGGCGCCTCCAGCCCCGGTCGCCGCGCCCGACGGCGGCGCAGAGGATGAACCGGCGCAACCAGTTGACGAGGGAGACTAGATGCCGTGAGCCGGAGAGCCGAGGGTCTCGCCATGCTCGGGCGCATCGCCACGCCGACGCTCATCGGTCTCGTCGGCGTGCTTCTGCTTGCTCTTCCCTTGCGCATCGCGGGGGGTCTCGTGCCGACCCCGATCATGCCGCTCGTTGTGGTTTTCTTCTGGACCATTTACGCGCCCAGCTACCTCCCGGCGGCGAGCGTGTTCCTGATTGGCCTCTCCCAGGATCTTCTCTCCGGGGGCCCGCTGGGGCTCTGGCCGGCCGTTTATCTCATCACGCAATATCTCGTACAATCTCAACGATCATATTTTCTGGGCCGTGAGCAGCGCGTGGTCTGGATCGGCTTCGCCTTTGCGGCAGCGGGAGCTTTGCTCGTGCAGTGGCTGGTCATGTGCCTGATGACGCGCACGCTGCTGCCGCTCGGCGGCGTCGCGGTCCAGATGGCCGTGACCGTTCTGGTCTTCCCGCTGTTCAGCGGCGCATTCCACAACCTGCGCCGGCGCGTGCTGAGGGAGGCTTGAGGCGATGGTGCGCATCAGCTCCCACGATCCGGAGCGCCAGGAATCCCTGACGCGGCGCGCGACTCTGTTCGGCGGCGCCTTCACCCTCATGCTTGCGGTTATCGGCGGCCGGCTGTTCCAGCTCCAAATCTCAGAGCACCAGAAGTACCTCGATCTCGCCAACGACAACCAGTTCAACCGGCGCGTGCTGACGCCGCTCCGCGGGGAGATCGTCGATCGCTTCGGCAAGCCGCTCGCTTCGAACCGGCAGACCTTCAGGCTGCTCTTCATTCCCGAGCAGGCGAAGGATCTCAACGCCGCCTTCGACGCCATCCATACGATCATTCCGCTTTCTGAGGAACGGCGCGCCCGCATCCGCCGTCAAATGCGCAGGCGTGGGCAGGGGACGCCGATCGAGATCGAGGCCGATCTCACCTGGGACGAATTCGCGAAGATCAATTACGACCTGCCGCATCTGCCCGGCGTCCTGCCTGAGGTCGGCGAGGCGCGGAACTATCCGCTCGGCAACGCCACGGCCTTCGTTGTCGGCTATGTCGGCGCGGTGACCGACAAGGACATTGCGGAGGTCAGGGATCAAAGCGAAGAGAACCTTCTGCGCCAGCCTGGCTTCAAGGTCGGCCGTGAAGGTCTCGAGAAGACCTACGACAGAGAGCTTCGAGGCACCCCAGGCGCGCTGGACGTCAAGGTCAACGCCTATGGACGCGTCATTGAGGAACTGACCGACAGGCAGAAACCGCCGACGCAGGGCCAGACCCTGGCGCTGACGATCGATGCCGAACTTCAGCTTGCCGCCATGAAGGAGCTTGAGGGCGAGAGCGCCTCGGCGGTGGTTGTCGATGTCGTCACCGGCGATATTCTCGTTCTCGCGTCAACGCCCGCCTTCAACCCCAACGACTTCAATTTCGGGATCAAGCCGGATCTCTGGAAACAGCTCAATGAGAGCCCCTATCATCCGCTCCTGAACAAGCCCCTCGCGGCTCT
>CAYTVQ010000305.1:0-3111 GCA_964441615.1 uncultured Caulobacterales bacterium
GATGGGTCTTAAGGCGCTCGCCAAGGAGCTCAACGTGCCCATCCTCGCCTGCGCGCAGCTCTCGCGTCAGGTCGAGAGCCGCGACGACAAGCGCCCCCAACTATCGGACCTGCGCGAATCCGGCTCGATCGAGCAGGACGCCGACGTCGTCATGTTCATCTATCGTGAAGACTATTATCTCAGGCGCGCTGAGCCGCGCGAGGGCACGATCGAGCACCAGGAGTGGCAGCGAAAGCTCGAAGAGGCGCACGGAATCGCCGAAGTCATCATCGGCAAGCAGCGCCACGGCCCGATCGGCAAGGTCGATCTTCAGTTTACGGAGAACCTCACCAAGTTCTCCAACCTGGACCGCGGCCGCTACGACCAGTTGCGCCGGGATTGAACCGCGCGACGCCCGATCTGGAGGGCGCAAGATGCGCAGCAGGTCCCCCCGCGGGCGAAGGCGCAGCAAGCGGCGCTTCCAGCGCGCGATCCTCGGGCTTGAAGACAGCGGCCGCCCTAGAGCGCGCCTGCGAGCGCCAGCAGAATTACCATGAATGAGGCCCCGCAAAGGAGCCCTCCGGCGGCAATACGCAACTGCTGAACGACGGCTTCCATGACGGTCCGCCCTCTTGATTGCTCCTGCTCACTCTGACAAGCAAAGCGCAACAAGGCAAACCGGCGCCGATCCGGCCCGGCGCACCTTTTGCGCAAAGACCGGCTAAATCATTGACGTTGCGGGCTGCGAAAATTTTTTCAACAATCGAGCGAATCGCAAGGACGAATAGATGAACGAGGCCGCATCCTCCCCGAAACGATCGATCCTCGACACAATGCAAACGCTGATCGAGCAGGCGCGCCAGCGCACGCTGGGGGCGGCGCTGAACGCCTTGGCCGCCGCCAAGGCGCGCCGCGACGAGGCCACGTTCTCAATCGCGCTCATCGCCCTCGCGGCCAAGATCGCGCGCGCCGACGGCCATGTCTCCGAAGACGAGACCCTCGCCTTCCAGAAGATTTTTCATTACCCGGAAGAAGAACAGTCGAAAGTGCGCATGATCTACAATCTCGCGCAGCAGGACGTCGCCGGATTCGACCACTATCTCGCGCAGGTGGCGAAGCTCTATGACGGTAATGCGCTCGTGCTGGAGGATGTCCTCGACTGCCTTTTCCATATCGCGACCGCAGATGGTGTCGAACATCCGCGGGAAAGGGCCCTGCTCGAATCGGCCGCAAAGGCCTTTAACCTCTCCGCCGCCGCGGTGCGGCGCCTGCGCGCCACCCATTTCGGGCTCGACGCCGAGGACCCCTTCGCGATCCTCGGCGTCGAGCCCGACGCCGGCCCGGAGGCCGTGCGCAACGCCTGGCGCGCCCTTATCCGCGAGCATCATCCCGACGCCCTCATCGCCCGCGGCGTGCCGGCCGCCATGGTTAAGGTCGCAGAGGCCCGAAGCGCGGCCATCAATGCGGCCTTTGAAAAGGCGCTGAAACTGGCGGCTGGCTAGAGGTCATGCGCCGCTTTACGCGCAGCGTGAGATTTGATTAGATTTCCCGGCAACTCACCTCGTGTGGCGTACGGTGACTGACAACCCCGCTCTTCTTCCGCCGGCCGGACGGCCTCAGGCCGCAGGCGGCATTCTCCTGAAATCAACTGACGCGTTGACGCTTGTCGCGCTGTTGTGCCTTGGCGCCGTGGCGCTGGTGGCGGTGGCGCTGGTCGCACCGCTCGCATTGGGCCTGTTCGCAGTCGCCGGGGCGATCGGTCTTAACCGTCAGGTCAGACGCTGGCGCGCCGCCGGCCCGGTCTGACGCCCCCCGCGCCCGCAGCGACGGCGGCTTCCATTTCGCATCGCTTTTTACAGCGCGCTGGCGTAAGCGACGACCGTCAGCGCTTGGGTCGCGCAAAATCGTTGAGGGGACTGGCTTGAGCGCGCGCGAACTCGTCGTGCTGCTGGTGATGTGCGTCGTCTGGGGCTTCCACTATGTGGTGCTGAAGACCGGCGTCGGGGCCCTGCCGCCCATGCTCTATGCGGCGCTGCGCATGTCGCTCGTCGCCGCTCTGATGGCGCCGTTTCTGCGCTGGCGGCCGGGACGAATGGGACCCGTGCTGCTCGCGGGCCTGTGCTTCGGCGCCATTAACTACGCTTTCCTTTTCAACGGTGTGAAGCACGCGACCGCCTCGGCTGCGGCGATCGCGATCGAACTTTATGTGCCTTTCGCCACGATCATGTCGATCGTATTTCTGAAGGAGCGCGTCGGCTGGCGGCGAACGCTCGGCATCGCTTTCGCCTTCGCCGGCGTCGCCGTGGTGGCGCTGACCCGCGACCCTTCTGCCGAAGCCAAGATCGGCCTTGGCGTCCTCCTCGTCGCAGGATGCGCGCTCACAGAATCTTTCGGCGCGATCCTGGTCAAGCGCATTTCCGGCTTCAGGCCGCATGAACTCCTCGCCTGGTTCGCGCTCGTCGGCGCCGTTTGCCTTTGGCCCGCGACCTTCGCGCTCGAACCCAGCGCGCTCGAAGCGCTCGCGCGGGCGGACAAGACCCTCGCCTTGGGGGCCGTCGCCTATTCCGCCCTCGCCGCCTCCATCTTCGGCCACACCGCCTATTACTGGCTGCTGCAACGCCTTCCCGTTTCGCTGGTCGCACCCTCCACGCTGTTGACGACCTTGCTCGGAATCGCGTTCAGCATTCTCTTTCTCGGCGAGCGCATCACGGCTCCCTTCGTGATCGGCGCGCTGATGGCGCTCGCCGGCGTTGCGGTCGTGCTTTTCCGCTCGGCGGCGAAGGGCGCGCCGGTCGAAACGGGCGGGGCGGAGGCGATCGGCCTTGCCGCAGGAGAAAAGCCATGAAGCTGATCGAACGGCCTTCGCCCAATTTCGACGCGCGGGATCGGGCGATCGACACGATCGTCCTGCATTACACCGGCATGAAGAGCGGCGAAGAAGCGCTCGCGCGCCTGTGCGATCCGGCGGCCCAGGTGAGCGCGCATTACGTCGTGGAGGAGGACGGGCGCGTCTTCAGGCTGGTTGCCGAGGAGGACCGCGCCTTTCATGCGGGTGTTTCGAGCTGGCGCGGCGAGGGCGAGATCAACGCGCGCTCGATCGGAATCGAGATCGTCAACCCCGGCCATGAATGG
>CAYTVQ010000306.1:0-3085 GCA_964441615.1 uncultured Caulobacterales bacterium
AGAAACGATCCTCGCCCAGTTCGAGGATCTCATAGTCTGCGGTTTCGTAAGGTAGTGCGATCAGCGCCGCGTCGATCAGGCCGGCAGACAACCGGTCCAGCAGATTGGCGGTCAGGTCCTCGCGCAGATAAAGCTCCAGCTTCGGATAGCGCGCTTTCAGGAGAGACGAGGCCCCGGGGAGCAGAAAGGGCGCGATGGTCGGGATGACGCCGAGATGAAACGGCCCGTCGAGGGGCTGACGGCTGGCCGCCGAGCGCGCGAGGTCCTCCGCCAGCGCCAGGATGCGTTCGGAGCGCGCCACGATGTCCTCGCCCGCCGGCGTCAGAGCGAACGCCTTGGTGGTGCGATCAACCAATTGGCAAGCAAGCGCCGCCTCGAGCTCCTTGATCGCGGAGGACAGCGTCGACTGCGACACGAGACAGTCCTCGGCGGCCCTTGAGAACGACTTTCGCCGGGCGAGCGCGGTGAAGAACTGAAGCTGACGGAGGGTCGGGAGCACAATCATTGTGATCGGTTTTTTCGATGAGACCTTCATGTATAATCTGTTTGCCAAATTTACAACGGCGCCTATGTAGGCGTCAGGGCCATGGAGCCCGCCCCACGCGTTTACCAATGAGGAGATTTCTGATGCTCGGCGTCGGCGACAAAATTCCGGACTTTTCCGTTACGGGCGTCAAACCCGGATTCAACAAACATGAAGAAGGCGGGCAGTCGGCCTTCGAGCAGATTACGCAGGCGAGCTTTCCGGGCAAATGGAAGGTGATCTATTTTTATCCCAAGGACTTCACCTTTGTTTGCCCGACCGAAATCGCCGAGTTCGGGCGCCTCGCCAAGGAGTTCGCCGAGCGCGACGCGGTCGTGCTGGGCGGCTCGACCGACAACGAATTCTGCAAGCTCGCCTGGCGACGCGACCATCCAGACCTCAAGGGCCACCCGGCCTGGCAGTTCGCGGACACCAATGGCTCGCTCGTCGATGGACTGGGCGTCCGGGCGCCGCAGGGCGTCGCCTACCGCGCCACCTTCGTCGTCGACCCCCACAACGTCATCCAGCATGTCTCCGTGAACAGCCTGTCGGTCGGGCGCAATCCGGCGGAAACGCTGCGCATCCTGGACGCTCTGCAGACGGATGAACTCTGCCCGTGCAACCGCCCGGTCGGCGGCGACACGCTCTAGGAGATTGGATCGGCGCCGCGCGGGCTCCTCGCGGCGCCCCTACTGCTTTAGAGCCCGATGAACGTTGAGGAAAAACTTGCCCAGGCGCGCCGCGCGCGCCTTGACGGCGACTGGCGCGGCGCCGAGCTCCTCTGCCGCGAGGTGCTGGACAGGCACCCGGTTCATCCGGGCGCCAGCGGACTTCTTGGGCAGGTCCTCGCCGAACATGACGACCTCGGGGCGGCTGAACACTTCATCAAAATCGCCTTGGGCCTCGCGCCAAACAGCGCCGAGGTGCGCCTTAACGCGGCGGTGTTCAACGAGCGGCAGGGGGATCTGAAGGCTGCCCTGGATGAATGCAAGCGCGCTTCCGAGCTTGACCCGACCCGGTTCGAGGTCTGGGCGACCTACGGCAATTACCTTGGCAAGGCCATGCTGTTCGAACAGGCGGCCAAGGCGCTGAGGCATGCCGTTCGCATCAACCCCCATCATCCGGGCGCTGCGCTGCTGCTGGCGGGCGCCTGCTACGAACTTGATGACATCAAGGGCGCCAATGAGGCGCTTGATATCGCCGACCGGATCGCGCCCGGCCTGCCCCAGACGCTGAAACTGCGGGCGCATGCCGCGCGCCGTTCAGGCGATGACGAAGCGCTGCTCGCCGCGGCTGAGCGGTGGTTCGAGAAGGAGCCCGACAGCGACGAGTCGCGGATGGCCTACGCCTACGCGCTTGCGCAGGGCGGCTTTTACGCCCGGGCAGCGTCGACCCTGCAGCCGATCGCGGAACGCGAGCCGCTGCGCGCCGACTATCTCGCCACCATGGGCCGGCATCACCTTGGCGCCCGCGACCTCGACTCGGCCAGGTCATGGTTCGAGCGGTCGCTCAGCGTCGATCCCTCATTCGTAGAGGCTCATTATGGCCTCGGTCGAACCGCAACCTATGCCGGCGACCTCAAGGCGGCCGAAGCGCATTGCCGCAAGGCCATCGAGATCGATCTCGGCCATATCGATTCGCTCGCCCTGTTGTGCGAGGTGTGCGAGGGCCGCATAGGCGATACGGAGTTTGAGGCGCTGAAAGCGCTCGCTTCGAACCCGCACGTGCGCCCTGACGCGCGCGCGACGGCGGCCTACGCCTTTGGCGACGCCTGCCACAGACGCGGCTTGCGCAGCGAGGCCTTCGACGCCTGGACGCAGGCGAACCGCCACAAGGTTGCGATACTCGCGTCAACTCCGCAGGGGCCCTACGATCCCTCCGCACAGGTGAAGTTCACGAATCTCATCACCAGCGTCTTTTCGGCCGATCCCATCGGCGCCCGTTACGCCGAGCCGAGCGAGGGGGAACCGGTCCCGATTTTCATCGTCGGCATGCCGCGCTCGGGAACGACTCTCCTCGAGAATGCGCTCTCCGCGCATCCCCTGATTTCGGGCGGCGGCGAACTTCCGGCGCTTCCCTTCATTCTCGATCAGGTGATGGCCGCTTTCGCCGCGTCCGGGGGACGGGGCCGGCGCCTCAACGAGGAGACGCGCGCCGGATCGCGGGAGGTCTATTTCCGCCAGATCAGGGAGTTCCGGCTCGACGCCCTGCCCTTCCTCACCGACAAGCAGCCGACGAATTTCCTGTCGGTGGGCCTCATCCGCATTCTTTTCCCCGCGGCGCGGATCATCCACATCCGACGCCGGCCGCTTGACGCAGGCTTTTCCATCTATCGGCGCAACTTTTCCAAGCGCTGGCCATTCGCCTTCGACCAGAACGCGATCGCCCATTATTACGGCCAGTATGCGCGGATCATGGATCACTGGCGGCGGAATTATCCGAACGCCGTCGCTCTCGTTCAGTACGAAAACCTGGTCGATGACTTTGAGGGCGAGCTGCGCAGGCTGGTCGACTGGTGCGGGCTGCCCTGGGACGACAATTGCGTAAATTATCAGACGTCGG
>CAYTVQ010000307.1:0-3056 GCA_964441615.1 uncultured Caulobacterales bacterium
CTCTTCTTCCTTGACTACTTCGCGACCGGAAAGCTCGAGGAAGGCGTTGCGGCGCGTGTGATCGCCGGAATCGCGCAAGGATGCCGCGAGGCCGGCTGTGCGCTGATCGGCGGCGAGACGGCGGAGATGCCGGGCATGTATGCGCCGGGCGAGTACGATCTTGCCGGCTTCTGCGTTGGCGCTGTCGAACGCGCCGCTCTTCTGCCCCGCCCTTGCGCCGCCGGCGACATATTGATCGGCCTGCCCTCTTCCGGCGCCCACTCCAACGGCTACTCGCTGATCAGAAAGATTGTCGAGGACGCCGGGGCGAAGCTCGATGCGCGGGCGCCCTTCGACTCCTCGCGGTCCCTTGGCGAGGCGCTCCTCGCCCCGACCCGCATCTATGTGAAGACCGTGCTGCCGCTGGCTGCGGATCCTGACCTGCGCGGTTTTGCGCACATCACGGGCGGCGGCCTCACCGATAACGTCCCCCGCGTTTTCGACGATACGCTGGCGCCGCAGTTCGACGAGGCGGCTCTCGTTCTGCCGCCCCTGTTCGAGTGGCTGCAGAAGTCCGGAAAGGTATCGACCGACGACATGCGGCGCACGTTCAATTGCGGCGTCGGCGGCGTGCTCATCGTCGCTGAAGCGGCCGCAGACCGCTTTATTGAGAAGTTGAAGCGCGCCGGCGAGAAGCCCCGCGTCATCGGCCGCCTCGTGACCGGATGACACCGCCATGGCGCGCAAGAAGCTCGCAGTCCTGATCTCCGGGCGCGGATCAAATCTGCAGTCGCTGATCGACGCGGCGCAGGGCCCGGACTATCCGGCCGAGATCGCGCTCGTCATCTCGAACCGCGCCGATGCGGCTGGCCTTGAGCGGGCGGCGCGCGCCGGCGTGCCGGCGAAAGTCATCGACCATCGCGCGTTCGGCAAGGGCGACGCCGGCAGATCCGGGTTCGAGACGGCGCTCGCTGCCGCCCTTGACGAAAGCGCGGCGGACTACATCTGCCTCGCCGGCTTCATGCGGCTCCTTTCGAGCGAATTCGTGAACCGCTTCAAGGGGCGCATTCTCAATATCCATCCCTCGCTGCTGCCAGCATTCAAGGGATTGAACGTGCACGAAGCGATGATAACCGCCGGCGTGAAAATCGCCGGGTGCACGGTGCACTTCGTCACGGCTGGCATGGACGAGGGTCCGATCATCGGCCAGGCGGCCGTGCCCGTTGTCGCAGGCGACACGCCGCAAAGCCTCGCCGAACGCATCCTCGCAGAGGAGCATCGGCTCTATCCTGCTTGCGTGAGGCTAGCGTGCGAAGGCCGGATCCGCCTTGCGGACGGAAAGGCGACGCTGGCGTCTGCATCCGCGACGCCAGGCGCCCTTCACAATCCACAGGCCTGATTACGGAATTGATGGAGGGGAGCCGGCGCGACTGGACCGGCTCTCCGCTGCCTTCTGGTCAATGCGAGCGGTTTTCGCGCCGTTTCTCGGAAGGCCCGGCGATCGCGATTTTGCGCGTGCGCGTCCGCGCCTCGGGACTCTTCGGGAGCCAGAGCTTCAATACGCCGTTTGAAAAATCGGCCCGGACCTTGTCCTGGTCGATCTCGGCAGGCAGGGCGATCGAGCGCGCGAAGGAGCCATAGGAGCGCTCGACGAAGTGATAGCCCGATCCTTCCTCGCCTTCGCTGCGCTCGGCCCGCTTTTCGCCGCGTACAGTCAATATGTTGTCGCTGATCTCAACATCGAGATCCTTCTCATCAACGCCCGGAAGCTCGAAGGTCGCCTCAAGCGAGTCGCCGGACTCCTTCAAATCCGCGCGCGGCGTCAGCGCGCCGCCCGCGGGCGAACCAAATGCCGGAAAACCCGAGAAGGCGTCGTCGAACAGCCGGTTCACCTCATGCTGGAGCCGCAGGAACGGATCACCAGAGTCGCCCGGCGCCGCCGGCAGGCTGCGGTTGCGGTTGAACAAGGTCAGAGGGCGGAACATGTCATGTCTCCCTGTCTTGGATTTCTTACGGATTCGCGCGGCACGAACATGCAAGGGACGCCGTAAGCCGCACATGTCATCTAGAAACGACCCGTGCGTCTTCAAGCGGCCGCGGGGATTCGCCCTGCCGAAGGACCGGCGTCAGAGCGCCGCATCCATCGCCGCCATGAATTTCCGGGTCCGCGCCGCATTGGCGCCAAGGTCGGAGCCCCCGACCCGCGACTTCGAACGCACGTCGATGCGGGTTCCGCCCGCTTCGGGGGTCAGGCGCACGATGAAGTCGTCCTTGAACCCGTACCACAGGGACGTGAACACGGCCTCGATGGTCAGGGCCCCGTCGCCCGAAGGCGTTTCGGCGAGAATGTCCATGTTCATGGATTTCAGCGTCCTGCGCGCCACGGCGGCCGCCGTCGCAACATCGGCGCTGACCGAGAGCGGCCTGATATCGGGGAAGGCCTCGCGCTGGGCCTCTGCGACCGTCTTGCCTGTATCGCGCACCATCTCGGCGCCGGCATAGGCGGGCGGATTGCGGCGCGGCAGGCTGGCGGCCGCGACGATCGCCGGCGGATCGTCGAAATCGGTGGTGATGTCGTGGATGAAGGGATTGGCTTCAGCGAGCGCGCGCATCTTCAATGGCGCATAGCCGGCGGCGCCGGCGGCGAGCGCCGCGACGAGCGCCAGCGCCGCCTGCCCCCGCGCCTTGACCAGCGCCGCGATAAATCCGAGGCCCGCCAACCCGGCCGCAATCAAGGCTGGGAGGGTCAGCATCTTCATGAAGTTGAAGGCCTGACCGAGGTCAAGAATGCCGAATCGATAGGCCGGCCCGAGGCCGCCAAGAAACACCGCCAGCACCAAAGCGGCGATCGAGATCAGAGCTATGATCCGGCCCATCAGACCCTCCCGAAACCTTGCGAATTCTACCTCTTTTCGCCCATGGGCGACAGGCGCGCTTGCACGTGGCCGGCCGGACAACCATTTCACCTGAAACGGGAAGGCATTTGGATGTCGCGCAAGATCACCGTCACCCTGACCCACGACCTTGGGAAGGACGAAGCCAGGCGGCGCATCGCCGAGGGCTTCGAGAAGCTGCGC
>CAYTVQ010000308.1:0-3039 GCA_964441615.1 uncultured Caulobacterales bacterium
TATTGCAGGCCGAGATAGTGGCTGATCGCCTGGTAATTCGGCGCGCGCCTGAGGTGCGGCCACAGGCAGAGCGCCTTGATCTCGGAGCCGAAGACGAAGTCGCCGCCGACAAAGGCGTAATAGAGCGGCTTCTTGCCGATGCGGTCGCGCGCAAGCAGCAGGCGCCGGCGCTCCTTGTCCCAGAAGGCGAAGGCGAACATGCCGTTGCAGCGATCGAGCGCGGCGACGCCCCATCGGCGCAGCCCGAGGAGGAGCGCCTCCGTGTCGCTGTTGGTGACGAAAGTCTCGCCGAGGGCCTCGAGCGCGCGGCGGACCTCCATGTAATTGTAGATCTCGCCGTTATAGGTGATGGCGTGGCGGCCGTCGGCCGTGGACATGGGCTGCGAGGCCGCGTCGCTGAGATCAATGACTGAGAGCCGGCGATGGGCGAAGCCGACGCCGTCGCCGACCCAGACGCCTTCTCCATCAGGTCCGCGATGCGCAATCGCGCTGGCCATCCTGTGCAGCAGCTGATGATCGCCCGGCGCATTCTGACCCTCGCCGCGCATGAACCCGGCTATGCCGCACACCTGAACCTCGCTTTGGCCGACACCCGCCGCCCTGCCCTGATCCCGGTGATTTTATAGCAGGCGCCGTCCGGCAAGAAAGGCCCGCTCAGGGCCGCCACAATAGACAGGCGGGATCCGGAGGCGAGCGGGGCAGGACGCCCTTGAGGTCCAGCACCGCGCCTCCCTCGGGGCGCAAAAGCGGGCGCACGAGGGACCAGCCGCGCTCCACAAAGGGCTTGTGGGCGACGGCAAGAATGACGGCGTCGGCGGGCGCGAGGCGGTCCTCTGCGACCAGGTCGACGCCATATTCGTGCTGCGTCAGCTGCGCATCAGCGACAGGGTCGTGCGCCTGCACGCTGGCGCCGAATGCGTTAAGTTCGTGAACGATGTCGAAGGCCTTGCTGTTGCGGACGTCCGGCACGTTTTCCTTGAAGGTGACGCCAAGCAGCGTGATCTTCGGATTCGCCCGTCCAAGCCTTAGGATGAGGCGCAGGCATTCGCGCGCCACGAACTGGCCCATCGCATCGTTGATGCGCCGCCCCGCCAGCACGACCTCGGGGTGAATGCCGAGCCGCTGCGCCTTGTGCGTGAGATAATAGGGATCGACGCCGATGCAGTGGCCGCCGACCAGTCCTGGCGTGAACTTCAGGAAGTTCCACTTGGTGCCCGCCGCCTCCAGAACGTCGAGCGTGTCCACATCCATGCGCTTCAGGATCAGCGAGAGTTCGTTCATCAGGGCGATGTTGAGATCGCGCTGCGTATTCTCGATGACTTTCGCGGCTTCAGCGACCTTGATGCTGGGCGCCAGATGGACGCCGGCCTCGACCACCGCGCCATAGGTTTCGGCGACGATCTTCGCGACTTCCGGCGTTTGTCCGGACACGACCTTCTTGATGGTCTCGAAGCGGTGCGCGTGATCTCCCGGATTGATGCGTTCAGGCGAGTAGCCGAGAAAAAAATCGACCCCCGACCTGAGGCCGGACGCTGCCTCGAGAATGGGCGCGCAATCATCTTCCGTGCAGCCGGGATAAACCGTCGATTCGTAGACGACGATGTCGCCCTTCTTCAGGGCGCCGCCGACAAGCCTGGACGCCGACCGCACGGCCGAGAGGTCCGGCGCATTGGCGCTGTCGATCGGCGTCGGTACGGTGACGATAAAGAAGTCCGCCGCGCCGAGCGCCGCGGGATCAGACGTGATGTTCAGCCCTGACCCTTTGAGGCGCCCGGCGGAGACCTCATTGGTGCGGTCGCGGCCCGCCTTGAGTTCTTCGACGCGGCCTTTCGAAATCTCGAAGCCGATGGTCGAATACCCGCGCTCGGCGAAAGAGACCGCTACCGGCAGCCCCACATAGCCGAGCCCGATGACCGCAATTTTTCGACGCACGGCCATGCCCCGCCACGGCGACAATGTTGATTAATCGCCGATCTCCCTATAACGGAACCCGGCCTGTTTCAATGCCGCCGCACGGCGCGCAGAGACTGGCCGCGGGACATCGGGAGCGTAGGACTTGCCGCAGATTCTGGTTACCGGCGCCGCCGGGTTCATCGGCTACCACCTGTGCGAAAGATACCTCAAGGCCGGCGTTGAGATCGTCGGCCTCGACAACCTCAACGACTATTACAGCGTCGCCCTGAAGGAGGCGCGTCTGGCCCGCCTCCGGGCCCGCAAGGGCTTCGATTTCGCCAGGATCGACCTGACCGACGCCGAGGGCCTTGGCGCCCTTTTTCGCAAGCACAGATTCACCCAGGTGTTCAACCTCGCCGCGCAGGCCGGCGTGCGCCATTCGCTCAAATTCCCGATGGACTATGTGAAGGCCAATATCGAGGGCTTTCAGAATGTTCTCGAATGCTGCCGCCACAACGGGCTGCCGCATCTCGTTTTCGCGTCTTCAAGCTCCGTCTACGGCGCCTCGCAGAAGATGCCCTTTTCCGTCCATCAGGTGGTCGATCATCCCTTGAGCATCTATGCGGCTTCGAAAAAGGCGAATGAGCTGTTCGCGCATAGCTATGCCAGTCTCTATGGCTTGCCAGCGACGGGCGTGCGCTTTTTCACCGTATACGGACCCTGGGGACGCCCCGACATGGCGATGTATCTCTTCGCCGATGCGATCACGGCCGGACGTCCGATCCAGGTGTTCAATCACGGCAAGATGGAGCGCGATTTCACCTTCGTCGATGACATCGTTGAATCGCTGGTTCGTCTCGGCGAGCGGCCCGCTAGCCCCAGCCCCTCCTGGGACCCAATGAAGCCGGATCCGGCGACGAGCTATGCGCCCTATCGCCTCTACAATATCGGCAATCACTCTCCCGAGCCGCTGGAGAAAGTGATCGACCTCATCGAGAAGGCGCTCGGCAAGAAGGCCATCCGCGATTATCAGCCGATGCAGCCGGGCGACGTGCGCGCCACCTTCGCCGATGTCGAGGACCTCTCGCGCGATGTCGGCTTCTCGCCGTCGACCCCGATTGAAGTCGGCATTGAGCGCTTCATCGC
>CAYTVQ010000309.1:0-3002 GCA_964441615.1 uncultured Caulobacterales bacterium
GTCGAGGACGAGAATTTCGACCGCGGCGAGCGATACGGCGTTGCGTTCCATGAGGTCGATCAGCCGGCCGGGCGTCGCCACCAGGATATCGACGCCGGGATCGAGAAGGCGAATCTGACGGTTGATCGGCGCGCCGCCATAAACCGTCGCGATCGAACCCCTGAGGTATCGGCCATAACTGGCGAAGGATTCGCCGATCTGGCCCGCGAGTTCCCGCGTCGGGGCGAGCACGAGCGCACGCGCGGACCGGCGCGCGAGCGGTTTCGGCTTCAGCGCGATGTGTTGAAGGATCGGGAGCGCAAAGGCCGCGGTCTTGCCGGTGCCGGTCTGCGCGATGCCGAGCACGTCGCGGCCGGCGAGCGCCAGGGGAATCGTCTGGATCTGGATGGGCGTCGGCGCGGAATAACCTGAGGCCGCAACTGCTTTCGCGACAGGGGCCGCGAGATTGAAGGAAGAAAAGTCGGACACAGTGTCTTTTACTTTCATTGCGATGAATCCAGCCGCGACGGCGGCGCCGCCCGACGGATCCGGGTTTGAAAACGACCCGCGTGAAATAGGGCGTAGGATGATTTTGTCTGAAGAAGGGAGCTCTTGGCGGTCTCCCGCCGGGCGTTCACGCCGCTCCGCTCATGCGCCAGGTCGACGCAGACGCTGACCATATGGGCGGGCATGCGTAAAAAGTCAATGAAGAGCGCGGGCCTGCGCTGAATATCGCCGCACGCGGAATAAGCTTGATCTTCGGTTCGGCGAGGCGCATAGGACCGCTACCTGTGTATTGGGCCGTTACCGGGCCTCATCAGCGCTTCTTAGCTCCTCAATTCATTGGTCGCCTGTTGGTGCGGGCGAATGCGCGCCTGATTTGCCCCTGGCGGGGTTTGAAACGGAGACGACATGGCTACCGGAAAAGTGAAATGGTACAATTCGCAAAAGGGTTACGGCTTCATCGCGCCGGATGACGGCGGGAAGGACGTGTTCGTCCACGCCACCGCGCTTGAGAGCGCCGGCATCCGCCATCTCCCTGACGGACAGTCCGTCACCTTCGAGACCCAGATGGATCGCGGCAAGATCTCCGCCTCCCAGTTGAAACTGGCATGACCACCCGACGCTCGGTTCGCAAAACGTCAGGCGGAGGCGGCGAAAGCCGCGCCGCAACGCCGCCGCTGCGCGCTCATCGCTACAGCATCGGCGATCAGGTCACCTTGTCCCGGGGGTTCGGCTTTGCGCGGACCGCCGGCGCCATTTACGAGGTCACTGCGCTGCTTCCTGCCGAGCGCATGCGTTTCCAGTACCGCATCCGGTCGCAGAGCGAAGCGTTTTCGCGCGTAGCCGAAGAAGCCGAGCTTGCTCCCCGCCGGATCAGCCCGCCGACAGAAGGATCAGCCGATGCCCAAGGGTCAGCAGCGCAGCAACCGCGAAAAGCGGAAGCCCAAACAGGATAAGCCCAAAAAGCCTGCAGCCGCGACCAACATCTTCGCGGCCGCGGCAGAGCCCAAGGGCCGGGGTCCGAAGAGATGAACTGGCGCGGCGGTCCGAAAAAGCCGGGTCCGGGCCAGAAGGCTCGCGCCGACAGGTCGCACGTCGAGGCGGAAGGTCTCGCCATGGCCGATCGCCAGGCCGCGGCGCGTCAGGAGAAGTCGGCGCGACTGCGCAAACTGCGCGAAGAGCGCGATCGGACCGCCAAGAAGGGTTGAGCGCGCGTCAGGCGATCTTCTGCGATGCTGAGGCGCCGCCAAGACTCCCTAAGACACCTACGAAACGGTCACGGTGCAATCTTATAGTTGCGGCGCGACTCATGCTTGCCGTTACGTAATCCGAGCGCTTATTAATTCTTGTTGAATCAGGATTGCTCCGTATTGCCCGTATTCGGCCTGCATGTAACTGTTCCAGCAGCCAATTGTGATTGGCTGCTTGACGGGAGTTAAGAATATGAGACTGCCTTTCTTCATCCTGCTTGGGGCTGCGGCCGTTACGGCTCCGGCCTGGGGCCAAACAGCTGCACGCCAGCGACTGCAGTGTTCCGCTGATGGTCAGTCCGATCACAGCATTTCAGCAAGATTCGAACAGCGCGGCGCCCGCCGCAAGTTTGACGCTTCGTTCGAGGCCGCGCCTGGCCTTGGCTTCTCGGCGGGCGATTTCCTTTCCGTCAGCGTGAATGGCGTCAATGTCGGCTCCATGCGCCTCATTCGCGACCCACGAGGCGGAGACATCATCGGCGATCTCGAATTCGATACGAGGGTGGACGACGGAAATCCGTTTCCGCCAAATTTCCCAGCAGTGCAGCGCGGCGCCAATGTCCGCATTGGGCCCTTGGCCTGCGCGCTGAACTAGAGCGCCCTTCACGACGGCGGCCCACCCGCTCAGGCGCTCTTCTCGAAAATCTCACGGCCGATCAGCATGCGCCGGATCTCTGACGTGCCGGCGCCGATCTCATAGAGCTTGGCGTCGCGCAACAGCCGCGCGGTCGGATAATCGTTGATGTAGCCATTGCCGCCGAGAAGCTGGATCGCGTCGAGAGCCACCTGCGTGGCGCGCTCCGCGGCGAAAAGGATGCAGCCGGCGGCGTCCTGCCGCGTGGTCTCGCCGCGGTCCGAGGCGGCCGCGACCGCATAGACATAGGCTTTCGATGCGTTCATCGCCGTATACATGTCGGCGAGCTTGCCCTGGACGAGCTGAAAGGTCCCGATCGGCTTGTCGAACTGCTTGCGCTCATGGACGTAGGGGACGACCACGTCGAGCGCCGCCTGCATGATCCCGAGCGGACCGCCCGCAAGCACCGTCCGCTCATGGTCGAGGCCGCTCATCAGCACACGGACGCCCTCCCCGACCTTGCCGACGATGTTCTCGGCCGGAACCTCGCAGTCCTCAAAGACAAGCTCGCCGGTATCGGAGCCGCGCATGCCCATCTTGTCGAGCTTCTGCGCCGTAGAGAAACCTTTCATGCCCTTCTCGACGATAAAGGCGGTGATGCCCTTGGGGCCCGCCGCCGGATCGGTCTTGGCGTA
>CAYTVQ010000310.1:0-2944 GCA_964441615.1 uncultured Caulobacterales bacterium
CGGCGCGTCCTGGTCCTTCATCAGGATCTGAATGAGTTCGTTCGTCTCTTCGATCGCCCTCTGGTGGCGCGTGAGGTGCGGCGTCGATGCGCCGATCGCGTCCAGGCCGCGGCCGTTCAGAAGGCGGGCCGACATGTCTTCGGCATAGCCCTCAAGGCTGACCGTCTTGGACCCGCTCGTCAGCTCGTCGCGGAACATGCCCGCGAGCACAACGAGGTTGAGTATGCTTGCGGCGACGTTGCCGCGCGCAATGCCGTAGTCCGAAATGTCATACCGGCTGATATAGGCGCTTTCGCCGTCTTCAGAGATCCCCGCGGTCGAGAACCAGTAGCGCTGGTTGAAGGCGGTGATGGTCTGATAGTTGAGATCGGCGCCGGTGAAGAAGGCGACCGTGTTCATGCCGACGCAGCCCGTGCCGTTCTGGCCCTGGCAGGCGGTCGGGATGATATTGAGGACGAGGTCGCCGCCGACGCCGACCTGCAGATAGGCCTGACCGCTCGGGGCTTTCGCCTGCTGCCAGACCGCGCCCATTTCGGTGAGGATCGGTCCGACATTGGCGATGTCGAAGTTCTGGACGACGCCGCGCGGATTCGCGATCAGCTCCTGCTGGGCGCTGGCCGACGCCGAGATGACGCCGAGCGCGACCGTCGCGGCGAGCGCGGCTGAAAGCTTCTTCATGATAGACCCCACCTTGACTGACCCCGCCGGCCGCCCCTTGCGGTCGGTACTCCGAGGGCCCTTCGTCGCCGAAGGGCGCAATCCGCGAAGCATAGGCCGAAAAGCAGGCGCCGCAAAGAGCCTCGGCCGCGATCCGAGGGGGGTGACAAGCGTGGCGGCAGAACCGATAGACAATCATGGTTGACGCCGCCGCCCCAGCCCTGCCGCACAACGAACCCACGGGCCTGTCCGCCCGCCGTCCCGCGCTCGATATTCTGGCCCTGGTGCGGGCCGGACAGTCCTTGGACGCCGCCCTTGAGACCTGCCGGTCGTTCAATGCGCTTGAAGGCCCGGATCGCGGATTTGCGCGCGCCCTCGCAAGCACGGTGCTGCGCCGCCAGGGCACGCTGGATGCGCTGCTTGCCCCTTATCTTGAAAAGCCGCTGCCAAAGCGCGCCGAGCGGGCGATGGACATTCTGAGACTCGCTGCCGCCCAGATGGCTCTCATGGATGTCGCCGACCATGCCGCCGTCGATACGTCCGTTGGTCTGGCCAAGGGGTTCCAGGAGACCAAGGGCTACGCCGGACTGGTCAATGCGATCGCCCGGAAAATCGCCAGGAGCGGGAAATCCGCCATGGACAAACTCCCGCTTCGCGCCGACACGCCCGGCTGGCTATGGCGGAGCTGGGAGCGCGCCTATGGGCCGAATGGCGCCCGGGCCATCGCCGAAGTCCATCGCCGCGAGCCGCCGCTTGACCTCACGTTGAAGCCCGGCGCCGATGCGGCCCGCCTTGCCGCCGCGCTCGCCGGCGTCGTTACGACGTTTGGCGGCGTCCGGCTCGAGCGCGCCGGGAATGTCGCCGCACTCGAGGGGTTCGCCAGAGGCGACTGGTGGGTGCAGGACGCCGCCGCCTCGCTGCCGGCGCGACTTCTCGGCGACGTCGCGGGCAAGACCGTGTTCGACTGGTGCGCCGCGCCGGGCGGCAAGACGCTGCAGCTGGCCGCCGCCGGCGCCTCGGTCATCGCCATCGATTCCTCGGGGCCGCGGCTGAAGCTCGTCGCCGAAAACCTTCAGCGTACAGACCTTCGCGCCGAAACCTTGAAGGCGGACCTCCTGACGTGGACGCCGCCGGCGCCCGCCGACGCCATCCTTCTCGATGCGCCGTGCTCGGCGACCGGCACGATACGGCGCAACCCCGACATTCTGTGGTCTCGGCGCGAGGAAGACGTCGGGGCGCTCAAGGGTTTGCAGTCAAAGCTCATTGACCGCGCCGTCGCCGCCCTGAAGCCGGGCGGCGTGCTGGTCTACGCCGTCTGCTCCCTGCAGCCGGAGGAGGGCGAGTTGCAGATCGCGGAGGCTTTGAAAAGGCACGCGTCGCTTAGACGCGCGCCGCTCTCCAGGGCCGACATTCCCGGTTGCTCCGAGGCTGTGACGGCTGCCGGCGATCTCCGGACGCTTCCCTCGATGTGGTCCGACATCGGCGGCATGGACGGCTTCTACGCTGCGCGCCTCCTGAAGGAATGACGGCGCGCTATCGCGGCCGCTTCTTCTGCTCCGCCCTCTGACGTTTGACGTAGTCATCGACGCCAAGCGCCCCGCTCGCCTGGTCCGCGAGCCGCTGACGGACGCGATGCGCGGGCGCGGTGCGATCATCAGCGCCCGCGGCCTTCGCCGTTTCACGCACAAGCTTCTTCAGCGCCCTGTCGTCCTCGGGAACAAACTTTTTCGCCATGAAAGCCTCTCCTCGCTCAGTTCAGCAGCGCGCCGGGCGGGCGCTCGGTCGACGCGCCGAAGGCGCTGTCGCGCCCGCCGCGCGCCGCCGGCCGCCCATCGATGATGAGGCCGCCGGCGTCGGCCGAGACCTCAACCGTTGAGCCGTCCGCGATCTCGCCCTTCAGGATCATCTCTGCGAGCGGATCCTGCAAGCTCTTTTGGATAACCCGCTTCAGCGGGCGCGCCCCATAGACGGGATCGTAGCCCGCGTCGCCCAGCCATTTGCGCGCCGCGTCGTCGATTTCGATGTCGATCTTGCGGCCCTCGAGCAGTTTCTGCAGCCGGCCGATCTGGATATCGACGATCGCGTTCATGTGCGTGCGCGTCAGGCGATGGAAGAGCAGAATCTCGTCGAGGCGGTTGAGGAATTCGGGCCTGAAGCGGGCGCGCACCGCCTCCATGACCTGCGGACGCACGGCGTCTGAATCCTGTCCCTCCGGCTGCGCGGCGAGATATTCCGCTCCCAGATTGGAGGTGAGGATGATGATCGTG
The DNA here is from genome assembly GCA_964441615.1 of uncultured Caulobacterales bacterium. GTDB lineage: Bacteria > Pseudomonadota > Alphaproteobacteria > Caulobacterales > Parvularculaceae > Amphiplicatus. The sequence continues at coordinate 2,925 of CAYTVQ010000310.1, forward strand.
TTCTTGAAATCGACGGTGCG
>CAYTVQ010000311.1:0-2936 GCA_964441615.1 uncultured Caulobacterales bacterium
GAGTTCCTTTGAACCGCCGCTATCCATGGCGATCTCGAAGCGGCGCTTGTTGAACTCAGCGCCGTAATATTTGAGCACGGACGAAGCCGGCCCCATGCCGACGCCGGCTTTGGCCTCGTCCTTCATGCGCTCGATGGTCAGGAGGAAGGCCCAGCCATCGACTTCAGCCTGCGCGATCCGGGCGCGGAGGATCGGATCAGCAAGCACGCCGCCCTCGAGTCCGATCTCCTGCGCCGCGACCTCGCCGAGCCCGCGCGTTGCAAAGAGGCCGCCGCCCCCGGCGGCGATGGTCTCGCGCTCATGGGTAAGCAGGTATTTGGCCACGTCCCAGCCCCGATTGATCTCGCCGACGATGGCCGAGACGCCGGGCGCGTGTTCCTTTGGAACCTTCACATTGTCGAAAAAGGTTTCGCAGAAGGGCGAATTCCCGCTGATAAGCTTGATCGGCTTGGTCGAGACGCCAGGCGCGCTCATGTCGATCAGGATGAAGGATATCCCGTCATGTTTGGGCGCCTTCGGGTCGGTGCGGACCAGCACGAAGATCCAGTCCGCCTTGTCGGCGTAGGAGGTCCACACCTTCTGTCCGTTGACCAGCCAGTGATCCCCCCTGTCCTCGCATTTGCACTGGAGCGAGGCGAGGTCAGAGCCCGCATTCGGCTCGGAATACCCCTGCGCCCAGCGGATCTCGCCACGGCAGATCGGCGGCAGGAAGTGCTTCTTCTGCGCTTCGGTCCCGTATTTCAGAAGCGCTGGCCCGAGCATCCAGATGCCGAAGCTCTCGAGCGGTGAGCGGACCTTCATCCGCTTCATCTCGTCCTTGAGGATCTTGGTCTCCTCCTTGGAGAGGCCGCCGCCGCCATAGTCCTTCGGCCAGTTCGGCACAGTCCAGCCCTTGGCGGCGGCGCGTTCCAGCCACACTTTCTGCGCCTCGGACGTGAATTTCCAGCGCTTGCCGCCCCAGCAGACGAATTCCTCGCCAATGCCGCCGTCGCGCATCTCGGGCGGAACGTTCTTTTCGAGCCAGGCGCGCGCCTCGGCGCGGAAGGCGTCATCGGACATGGCAGTGCTCTGTTGCGGCTTCACGCTTGAATGTGGCGCGCCACATGGCGCGCGTGAAGCGAATTGTGCAGTGCGAAGCGAGCCCAGGCCGGTTGGAGGGTGCCGGCTCAACAGGCGATTCTAGGGGTGAGGAGCCTCTTTAGCCCAATCGGCAATCTGGCTTACCCTGACCCTGGTCTCTCCCACAATGCGCTTCGCGAATGCCAGGCTACGAAAATCGACCACATCATCCCCGCCAATGGGTAACCATTGGTAGTATTGGAACCTCAAATAGCTGGAACCCTTGCGGCAGGCTGATCGGTCAAACGGAAACTCTATGTAGGGGTCCTCGCCGTCATCGAACCAAAATGCTTTGCGCGGCACGTAATTTTCTAACTCCCCCGTGACCAGGTTAGTTTGGACGACCTTTGGCGATCGCCCGCAGCGCGCCACAGTCATCCGATCGACCGAACCCCACAAGGTCGAAAACAGCGCCTCTACTGTCAGTGCGCCCAAATCTGTTGCATCGGGATTTTCCACCACGTGGCGGACGGCGGCAAGCCAGGCATCGTCACCCGATACGATTCTTTCGGCAGACAGGGCCTTCCCGTCGTTATCGAGCACGAACAGGTAATCGACGCCTGATTCAAAGAAGACGTATGTGCGGCAGTCACCGGCCGTCGTGGATTCGCCTATACCCAAACTCTCGTCGTCAACCCAGAAAGAAAAATACGAATGGCGAAGTTGGGCGGACGCATCAGGGTCCAACACGACGGGGTTTTTCGCGTCGATAATTTCCCGTCCGTCGGCATCATAGAGAGGAACTGCGAGGTAATCATTTGGAAGCTTTGGGCGATACCAAAAGCTATCGACATCGGCTCCTTTGAGGAGCTTGGTTACAGTAAACCTGTACTCGGTAGTGAAAATGGGGTTGCGATCAAAGAAGTCGGGCGGTTCCTCTTCGCCGGACCGTCTGTGCGCAGCAACGCGGGCGACGTAAATTGCAGCGGCGTCTCTCACGTGGTTGAGCAGGCGCGGCTCGCGCAATTGGACGAGTGTCTCCTCATAAGGCTTTGGCTCGTAAAAGACGCTGCAAGCCCTCGCTGGATGAATAGATGAAGCAGAGATAGCGAAGAGGCAGAAGACTGCCTTCGAAAGCGTTCGGCTCATGTTTGCGCCCACAATTTGTGCTTTTGTAAGAAACCAAAAACCAAAATCGTCACGCCTTCCATGCGGGCGGGTGCTGGAGCGCGATCATGCGGATGGTGCGCTTGTCGAACTTCTCGGTCCCGAGGCGTGGCAGGGGCTGGGGTGAAATCCAGATGCGTTCTGGAACCTTGAAGGCGGCGAGTTCCTCGCCCATGAAATCGCGCAGCGCCTTGGGGTCAACAAAGCCCTTCGGATAGACGACGAGGCCGACGCGTTCGCCCAGGACTTCGTCGGGCACTGAAAACGCCGAGGCCTCGGCGACCCCGGCATACTGGTAGGCGCGGTTCTCGACCTCGATGCAGGAGATATTCTCGCCGCCGCGGATGATGAGATCCTTGAGGCGATCGACAATGTAGACGAAGCCTTCCTCGTCGATCCGGCCGAGATCGCCGGACTTGAACCAGCCATCGGGCGTCAGCGCCTTCGCCGTCTCCTGCGGCAGGTTCAAATAACCCCGGAAATTCGCGGCCGTCCTGATCCAGACCTCCCCGACCTCGCCCGTCTTCGCCTCGCCCGTCTCGGTCATGATCTTGATGTCGCAGACGGGCGGCACGGCGCGCCCCGTCGAGTCGGGCCGCTTCTGGTAGTCGTCGAGCGAGATGATGCAGCCGAGCGCATTGGTCTCCGAAAGGCCATAGCCCGAGGCGGGATAGACGTTCGGAAACTTCTCCCGGAGCTTCCTCACATGC
>CAYTVQ010000312.1:0-2935 GCA_964441615.1 uncultured Caulobacterales bacterium
GTGAAGGCGGAACAGGGACAGATCGTTCATGTTCATGAATATCTGCATCCGCGCGTCGAGGAGATCTGCGACATCCTTCCCGGGCCGCTCGCCGCCTTCCTTTCGACAGGCGCGCCGCGCACCATGCTCAAAACGATGCTGGGCGAAGGGCGCCGCGTGCCGACGACGAAGCTGCGCGGTTTCCTGCAGCTTCGGCTCCTCGCGATGCTGAGAGGGACGCGCCGAGCTTCCTCGCGCTTCAGGAGGGAGCAGAAGCGGATCGAAGACTGGCTGTCGCTCGTCCTCATGGAGGCCCCGCGCGACTACGCCCTTGCTGTCGAGCTTGCCGCGCTCCAGCGGCTCGTGAAGGGATATGGCGACACGTATGAGAGGGGGATGAGCAGGCTGTCGCGCATCATGGGCGCGCTTGACGCCGTGCGCCGCGGACCGGCGCCGGCGCCGGCGTTGCGCGAACTGCGCGAAGCGGCGTTGAAGGACGAGGACGGCCGCGCGTTGGCGGCGGCGCTAAAGCGGCTTGAGACGCCGCGCGAGGCGGTCACGGCCTGAAGGAGGGGCGGCGCCTCAGGAGGTTGTCCGGCGCATCGAAATCGCAGGGATTGGCGCATTTTCTGGGGTCCTTCGCTCTCCCTGTTGATATCCGTCCGCCGCCCCGCTATACGCCCGCCATCTCTCACGCAGCGCCGGCTTCGGTGACCTCGTGACATGGGGCCCTGCGGGTCCCGTGCGGCAAGGTTTCTGGCGTCCGGCCCGGACTTGCGTCCGGTCCTTGCGCCCTGGCGCTGCGGCGGCACAACTGAAGGAGCTGATATGGCGCTGCCGGAAATTTCCATGCGCCAGCTTTTGGAAGCTGGCGTCCACTTTGGCCACCAGACCCATCGCTGGGATCCGAAGATGCGGCAATACATCTTCGGCGAGCGCAACGGCATTCACATCATCGATCTCTCGCAGACGGTTCCCCTGCTGCACCAGGCGCTGGTCAAGATCCGCGACACGGTCGCTGCGGGCGGGCGGGTCCTCTTCGTCGGCACCAAACGGCAGGCGCAGCAGCCGGTCGCGGAGGCGGCGCAGCGCTGCGCCCAGTATTACATGAACACGCGCTGGCTCGGCGGCACGCTGACCAACTGGCAGACCATCTCGAATTCGATCCGTACCCTGAAGGACATCGAGGAGCGCCTCGGCGAGTCCGGCAAGGGCCTCACCAAGAAGGAGCTCCTCCAGCTCGCGCGCCAGAAGGAAAAACTCGAAGCCTCGCTCGGCGGCATCCGTGAACTCGGCGGCCTGCCGGACCTCCTCTTCGTCATCGACGTCAAGAAGGAGGCGATCGCGGTCAAGGAAGCCAAGAAGCTCGGCATCCCGGTCGCCGCCGTCGTCGATACGAATTGCAGCCCGGATGACATCAATTTCGTCATCCCTGGCAATGATGACGCCAGCCGCGCCATCGCGCTCTACTGCAACCTCGTGGCGGATGCGGTGATTGACGGCATTTCGGCGAGCCAGGGCGCGCTCGGCGTCGATGTCGGCGCCCTCTCCGCCCCGGTGATCGAGCCCGTCCCCGTTGCGCCCGAAGGCGAATTCAGGGCCGCCGCGAACGCCTGAGACGGGCGTCCGGCCACGCGCCTGCCGGCCGGGGCGCCCGCCCCGGTCCCGCAATTGACGTTTCCAGAGTCCCCGGGCGCGCCAGGCGACGGCCGGGGCAGCCAGACGAATGAAAGGAAGACGAACATGGCCGAAGTCACGGCTAAAATGGTCAAGGACCTTCGCGACATGACGGGCGCGGGCATGATGGATTGCAAGGCCGCCCTCGGCGAGACGAAAGGCGATCTGGAGGCGGCGATCGACTGGCTGCGCAAGAAGGGCCTCGCCAAGGCCGCAAAGAAGTCTGGCCGGGCGGCGAGCCAGGGCCTCGTCGCCGCTGCGGCCGACAGGTCGGGCGCAGGGGCGAGGGCGGTGCTGGTCGAGGTCAATTCCGAGACCGACTTTGTCGCGCGCAACGCGGTCTTCCAGAAGATGGTCGCCGACATCGCGAAGGTCGCGCTGACGACGCGGGGCGATGTCGAGTCGATCCGCGCCGTCACGTTCCCCGGAACGGCCAAGACGGTCGAGCAGCAGATCGCTGAAATGGTCGGCTCGATCGGCGAGAACATGTCGCTGCGCCGTTCGGCCATGCTCTCCGTGCCGGAAGGCGCGATCTCAAGTTACATTCACGGCGCGGTCACCGACGGCGCCGGCAAGATCGGCGTCCTCGTCGCGCTGAAGTCGAAGGGCGACAAGGCCAAGCTTGAGGCGCTGGGCAAGCAGATCGCCATGCATGTAGCCGCGGCGCGTCCGCTCGCGGGGCGGATCGAGGACCTCGACCCGGCCGTCGTCAAGCGCGAACGCGACATTCTCGTCGATCAGGCCCGGTCTTCGGGCAAGCCGATCGAGATCATCGAGAAGATGGTCGATGGCCGCATCCGCAAATTCTACGAGGAAAGCGTGCTCCTCGAGCAGATTTTTGTCATCGACGGCGAGACGCCGGTGAAGAAAATCATTGAGAACGCAGCGAAGGAGATCGGCGCGCCGGTCGAGTTCGGCGGCTTCGCGAGGCTGGAACTGGGCGAGGGCGTAGAGAAGGGCGACGAACAGGACTAAGGGAAACGCGGGAGCCAGCCTCCCACGGTTTCGTATCACGAGCGAGACTCCCATGACGCCTGCCGCCGCTTCGCCCAAACCGCTTTACAGGCGCGCGCTCCTGAAGCTTTCCGGAGAGGCGCTGATGGGTCCCGGCCAGTACGGGATCGACCTGCCGACGGTAAGACGGATCGCCGAGGAGATTCGCGACGCGCGCGACATAGGCGCTGAAATCTGCGTCGTCCTGGGCGGCGGCAACATCTTCCGCGGCATGAGCGCGGCCGCCTCCGGCATGGAGCGCGCCAGCGCCGACTATATGGGCATG
>CAYTVQ010000313.1:0-2903 GCA_964441615.1 uncultured Caulobacterales bacterium
CTCGCGGCTCCAGCGCTTGGCGTGCATGCCGGTATCGACGACGAGCCGGACGGCGCGGTGCAGCTCGTCCTGCAGGCGTCCGAGATCTCCGAAGGGATCGCCCTCATAGAGGCCCATCTCCTTGGCGAGTTTCTCGGCGTAAAGGCCCCAGCCCTCGCCGAAGGCGTTTGACGACATGACCGCCATGAGCAGGGGCGCATCCTGCCCGAGCGCGATGGCGTTCTGGAAATGGTGGCCGGGAATGCTCTCGTGATAGGTCAGGGTCGGCACTGCGAATTTCGGCCAGATCGCGGTGTCGCGCAAATTGATCCAGTAGGTGCCGGGGCGCGAGCCGTCGAGCGCCGGCGAATCGTAATAGCCGCCCGGCGCCGAGTCCTGGCTGAAAGCGGGCACGGCCCGCACTTCAAGATCGTATTTCGGCAGCATGTTGAACCATTTCGGCGCTTCGGCGTTCACGCGCTTCACCTGCGCGTCGATGTCGGCGAGGATCTTAGCCTTCCCTTCCTCCGTATTCGGATAGAAGAAACGCGGATCTTTCGCGAGCGCCGCCATGCGCTCCCCGACTGTGCCTTCCGCCAGGCCCTGCGATCTGAGGATCGCATCCATTTCAGCGAGAATTCGCGCGACCTCGTCGAGGCCCTTCTGGTGGATTTCCTCGGCGGTCATGGCCGTGTCCGTCATGTGGCGGATCATCGCCTGATAGAGGACCTCGCCATTGGGGAGCCGCCAGACGCCCGCGTCGTGGACAGCCGTCTTCTTCTGCTCGGAGAGAACGTCATGGAGCCGCCGCTCCGCCGGATAGATTGCGTCCGTCACCAGCACGCTGGCGCGCGCAACGCGGGCCTCGGCGTCGGGGATGGCCGCATCCTTGAGCTTCTTCGCGAAAGAGGCGACGAGCACATTCTCCGCGGCCGGGACTTTCGTGAAATTGTCGATGACATTCAGAACCTTTTCGAGAATGAAATCGGGCGGCGTCGCGCCGAGGGCCGCGTCCGCCTTCACCTTTTCGATGACGCCGTCGATCATGGGGCCAAAGGCCGCAAGGCGCGCGATATAGGCGTCGGCGTCATCGGCGGTCTTGATCTGATGCTGCGACTCCAGAAGGTTCGGCGTATCGACCAGCGGCCCCGAATTCTGGATCGCCGCATAGGGCGTGTACCAGAAGCCGTAGACGTTGAAGATCGAGCCGTATTCGGCGATGCGCGCCGGCCCGACCGCACCGTCGAGCTGGGCGATGAGAACGTCCGCATTGCGCCGTCGCGCCTCGTCGGGGGCCCTGTCGCGCGCCGATTTCAGGGTCGCGAGCATGGCTTCCATCTTCGCGCGGCGGGCCGTCTCGGCGGCCGGCGTGCGGATATTGAGCCGCGAATTGGCGTCGGCGCCCGCGAGTTCGGCCGGGGCGCCGTAATAAGTCGCCGTCTCAGGGATCTCGGCGAAATAGGCGCGCGTGATGTCCGCAATCGTCTCATCGAATTCGGCGCCGGAAAAGGCTGTCGGCGCCGCTTCGCCTGCGGGCGCCTCGATCGGCGCCGGAGCGGGGGCTTCGACCTTTTCCTTCTTGCCGCAGGCGGCGATGAGCGCGAGCGCGGATATGGCCGTCAGCAGACGGAGGGTCCTGTTCATTGGATCGGGTCCTGAAAAGTCGCCGCCATTATAGGCGACGGCCCGCGAAGGTGAAGGCGGCGCCATGCTTCCGCCCTGAAATGACCGCGAAAGGACCCCCGTTCGCCGCGACGGCGCGCGCCCGCCGCCGCGTTTTCCGCATGTGACGTGCTCGGGCTGCGGGGCCAGTGTCACGAGGAGAAGGGAAATGACGAGGAAACTGGTTTTGGGCGCAATTTCCGCCGGCCTGGCCATGGCGATGATCGCACCGGCCATGGCCGATCGCGGGGGCGCGCCGCGTGATCAGGGCTATTCAAGCGGGCCGAGTCGCGGCGCCCCCGACGACCGTGGATATGACAGGGGCCGCGACAGCCATGACCGCTATGACCGCCATGACCGGTATGATGACCGTCGGGTGCGCACGCAGAGTTTCCCGACGCGCTATCGCGCGAATATCCTGCTCACCGAGTCGGTTTCCTGGAACGGCCGCAGACCGGCCAATCTGTGCACGGTTGAAGTGCGCGGACCCGAGGCGCGCCGCGTCACGCGCAAGGAAGTCTCGCGCGTCGCACGCAATCACTGCTCGCGATACGCGCGGATCATCTACCGCTAGAATAAACCTGGCCAAGAGTTGCGGCCTCTCCTGCTCGATCGCGGGAGAGGCCAAGCAACTTCCGAGGAGCGCGGCTACTCCGCCGCGTGTTCTTTTTCGGACGCGATTTCCTTGCCGGTCTTCTGATCGACAACCTTCATCGAGAGCCGGACCTTGCCGCGGTCGTCGAAGCCGAGGAGCTTCACATAGACCTCATCGCCTTCCTTGACGATGTCGGTCGTCTTCTCGGCGCGCTGCTTTGAAAGCTGCGAGATGTGGACGAGGCCGTCGCGCGCGCCGAAGAAGTTCACAAACGCGCCGAAATCCATCGTCTTGACGACCTTGCCCTTGTAGATATGTCCGATTTCGGGCTCAGCCACGATCGAGTGGATCCAGTCATAAGCGGCCTTGATCTTGTCCTTGTCGCTTGACGCGATCTTGATGAGGCCGTCGTCATTGATATCGACCTTGGCGCCCGTCTTCTCGACGATTTCACGAATGACCTTGCCGCCCGATCCGATCACTTCGCGGATCTTGTCGGTCGGAATCTGCATGGTTTCGATGCGCGGCGCGGTGTCGGCAAGCCCGGCCCGCGCATGATCGAGCGCCTTCGCCATCTCGCCGAGGATGTGATGCCGCCCGTCTTTCGCCTGACCGAGCGCCACCCGCATGATCTCCTCGGTGATGCCGGCGATCTTGATGTCCATCT
>CAYTVQ010000314.1:0-2866 GCA_964441615.1 uncultured Caulobacterales bacterium
CCTGATCGGCTGCGCGCCGGCGGGAGAGAAAACTCCCGCTGCCGGACCCGAGGCGGCGCCCTCGAAGGCCGCCGATGGCGGGCCGACATCCGATCCCGGCGCGCCGCCGGGCTTGGAGCCGAACGCGCCCGCTGCGGCGCCGGGCGCCCATGGCGGCATGTGCGGCGGCATCGCCGGCATTCAGTGCGCGGAACCGTCCGACTACTGCGCATTGGAGGAAGGGGCCTGCGTGAACATCGCCGACGCCGCCGGAACCTGCGTCGGCAAGCCCGACATGTGCACGATGGACTACAATCCGGTCTGCGGCTGCGACGGCAAGACCTATGGCAACGCCTGCGGCGCGGCCGCCGCCGGGGTTAACGTGGCGGCGCGCGGAGAGTGCGCGACGACAGAATAGGCAGGTCAGCGTCAGGGATGGCGATCCCGGCAGGACTCGAACCTGCGACATCCCGCTTAGAAGGCGGGTGCTCTATCCAGCTGAGCTACGGGACCGGCCCCGAGGAGCACATAAGGGAAAAGGCGAAAGGGGCAAGGGTTCCCTGTCGCACCCGATGCGGCCCCGGATCGCCGGACGCTGGCGCGCCTCGCACCCGCCTAATGCGTCCAGGGCGCGCGGCGGCGGAAGGCGAAATTGTCGGAATACGCCTTCATGACCGGGCTGGCGGTCGGAGCCTCGAAGAGCTGGTAGGGGATCGCATGCCGCTCGGCATAGGCGATCGCGGCTTCTTTTGAATCAAACTCAAGCATCACCTGATTGGCCTGCATGTCGCTGGCCGACGTCCAGCCCATGAGCGGATCGATGCGTCGCGCGGCCTCTGCCTCGAATTCGAGGCGCCAGGCGCTGTTCTTCGCCCGTCCCGACTGCATCGCCGTCTTCGACGGCTGATAGATCCGCGCCAGCATGGCGTTCCTCCGCAAACAAGATGGTCGGGGCGGCAAGATTCGAACTTGCGACCCTCTGCTCCCAAAGCAGATGCGCTACCAGACTGCGCTACGCCCCGACTGAAAAAAGACCTATCAGGCGGCGCGCCGGGACAAAAGCCCTGGGTTGGGGGCGCTCGCCCTGCATCAGTTCGCCCATGCCGCAGCGCCGGAGCGTCTCCATGTGCACGAAGATATCCTCAGTCCCCTCGCCCCGGGTCAGGAAGCCGAAGCCCTTGGCGCGATTGAACCATTTGACGGCGGCGCGCACAAAATCTCCGGCCGGGGTCTCGGATACGACCGCCGCCACCGTTGCGTCAAAGTCGTCGAGGCGAAGCCGGCCTTCGCCTAGAGCAGGCCAATCGAGGCGGCGATAGGCGGGCGCGCGGATGGGTGCGAGACGACTGGCGGTGCAAACCCGCCGCCCGACGGGCGATTGACGGACCCGGGTGCGGCGCGCGGCTGCGTTCCTTGCGTCAAGACGAGACCTTGCCGCCGAGCGGCGGGGCCGACTCACGGAACTTCCCGTGCGGTCGACACGGTGTGCGTGGGACGAAGACAATCTTCATGAAGCAATCCCGGCTTTATTCGGCGCGCGGGCGGCGGTGACGCACACCCGTTCGATCGTCAAAGCCGAGGATGACGGCGGCGCATCGTGTAAGGATTTGGCTGAACCGGTCTGACGCAGGATGCTCGCCGCCACGGGCGACGCGTCATCGACCTCGATAAGGGACCTTTCCATGCACTTTCTTGTTCTGAAAGCGGTGATTTCGGCGATCCTGATCGTCGCGGTTTCGGAAGTCGCCAAACGCAGTCCGGCGTTTGGCGCGCTTATCGCCTCGCTGCCGCTTGTTTCGGTTCTGGGCATGGTCTGGCTCTGGCGCGACACGAGCGACCCGGTGCGGCTCGCCAATCATGCCGAGACGACGTTCTGGTATGTGCTGCCGAGCTTGCCGATGTTTCTTGTGATTCCGGCCATGCTGCGCGCGGGGGCCCCGTTCTGGCTGTCGCTCGGCGCCGGCATGATCGTGACCGCCCTGCTCTATTTCCTAATGACGTTTGTACTGGCGCGCTTCGGCATAACACTTTGACCGGTCATTCCGCGGCTCCAGCTTGCGCTGAAGCAAAGCGTTCGGCGCGCGCGGCTGATTTCTCGGCCGTTCTTCCGTGCGCCAGGCGGTAGAGCGCTGGCAACACGATCAGGGTCAGCATCGTCGATGAGACGATGCCGCCGATGACGACCGTCGCGAGCGGCCGCTGCACTTCGGCGCCGGCGCCGACATTGAACGCCATCGGGAGGAAGCCGAGGCTGGCGACGAGCGCCGTCATCAGCACGGGGCGCAATCTTGTGAGCGCGCCGTCGCGGATCGCTTCCTCGATCGGCCGGCCTTCGGCGGCGAGCGCGCGGATGAACGTCATCATGACGACGCCGTTGAGGACCGCGACGCCAGACAGCGCGATAAAGCCGACGCCGGCCGAAATCGACAGCGGCATGTCGCGCAGGATGAGCGCGAAAACGCCGCCCGTCAGCGCGAGCGGCACCCCGGAAAAGACGATCGCCGCGTCCTTCCACGAGCGGAACAGCGCAAAGAGGATGCCGAAGATAAGGGCGAGCGTCGTGGGCACGACGAGCGCCAGGCGTCGCGCGCCGGAAATGAGCTGCTCAAAGGTGCCGCCATAGGAAACCCAGTAGCCGGCCGGGATTTCGACCTCGTTTTCGACGCGTTGGCGCAGATCGGCGACGAAGGAGCCGAGATCGCGGCCGCGGACATTCGCGGTGACGACGGCGCGCCGTTTGCCATTCTCTCGGCTGATCTGGTTGGGGCCGACGATCAGCGAAACGTTTGCGACTTCCTGCAACGGCACGAAACCGCGCACGCCATCGGTGGACCCGGGAAGGGGAATGCGCAGCCGCCCGATCTCGTCGACATTCTCGCGCAAGGTT
>CAYTVQ010000315.1:0-2861 GCA_964441615.1 uncultured Caulobacterales bacterium
GGGCGCCTTGACATCCGTTCGCTGAAGATTTGTTTCGGCGCGCTCCAGGGCCACGCGCGCGCGCGCCAGATTCTGGAGGGCCTCGTCGCGCTCCGCCTTCATCTGGTCGATCGAGGCGGCGCTCTCGCCGGATTCATCGCCAAGGTCGCTGAACCGCTTGACATTGCGCGCAAGAAACTCGGCCCGCGCCCGCAGCCGGGAGACGTCCGCCGCGGCCTCGTCGCGGGCGAACCGTGCGTCCTTCGGATCGATGCGCGCGATCACGCCGCCAGATTCAATCTCCGCGCCGACCTCGGCCACCCATACGACCTTTCCGCTGGTCTCGGCGGCGATGAGGCTGTCGCGCAGACCGACGACCGATCCGGGCGCGTCAGACTGCGGAGCGAGCCTGGCCTCGACCGCCTCCGCAACAACCACATTCGCGGGCGGCGGGCCCTGCGGCGCATCTCCCGCCTGTGCAGCCTGCGCCTTCTGTCCGCCGGAACTGCCCGCGCCGACGAAGAAGGCGACTGCGCCGCCGCCCGCTAGCGCAAGCGCGGCCAGCGCCAACATGCGGCTTCGTCCTGAGAATTTGATCATGGGCATCACCTTTATTCAGCGGGCTGAAGAGCGAGGGACTCGCGGGAGCGCGCCGGCGCCATCGCCGTCCCGAGCCTCAGCAATGACGGGAGCAGAATCAGCGTGAAAAGCGTCGACACCGCCATGCCGCCGACGATGACTGCCGCGAGACCGCGATAGATCTGCGCGCCCTGCCCCGGCGCCAGCACGAGCGGCAGCATGCCGGCGAGCGTCGTCGCGGTTGTCATCAGGATTGGCTTGGTGCGCAGGCGGAGCGCCTCGCCGACGGCCGAGCGGCGGTCCGCGCCGGCCCGCTCCGACTGACGTGTCTGCTCGACCAGCAGGATGGCGTTGTTGACGACAATCCCGAGCAGGATGATGAAGCCGATCATGCCGAGAAGATCGAGCGGAGACGGCGTTACGAGATTCAAGAGGCGGATGGCGACGATGCCGCCCACCGCGGCCATCGGCAGCGCCACGATCACATAGGCGGCGTCGCGGATGGACTTGAACAGCGCCGCCATGATGAGAAAGAGAATGCCGACCGCGAGCAGGAAATTTCCGCCGAGATTGACGACGGCGCGATTGAGGGCGTCAGCTTCGCCGGCATATTTGATCGACGCGCCTTCGGGCAGGACGGCATAGAGGTCCTTTTCCGCCCCTCCCTTCAGGATCTCGATGATATCGCCGAGCGCCACGCCTTCCGGCGCATTGACGCCGAGCGTGATCGTGCGCCGCGCGTCCTTGCGCATGATCTGCTGCGGGCCGACGCTGCGCGAGATGGTCGCCAGCTCTCCGAGCGGAACGACGGCGCCTGAAGGCGTAGCCAGAGGGATCGAGCGCAGCGATTCTGGAGTCGTCACGTTCCTGGCCTCGAGATAGATGTCGATGCGGCCGTCCTTGTGGAAGAACTCCCCGAGCCACATGCCGTCGCCGAAGGCGCGCACGGCGCTTGCAAGCGACGATCTCGTCATCCCGACTTCGGCGAGCCGCCGGTCGTTGGGCAGAATGCGGATTTCCGGCGTCACGGTCTGGGGGTCGGGATTGGGCCAGACATTGGCGCCCGGAATCGCCTTGGTGATGATGTCCGATGCGGCCGGGACGGCGGCGGCCAGCGCCTCATAGTCCGCCGCCTGAAGTTCAATGGCGATCTGGCCGCCGCCGCCGAAGTCGCCGAAGAGATCGCCCTCGCGCGCGAAGACGCGAGTATCGGGAAAACCGACGAGAATCTCCTCGTTGACAATCTTCTCAAGCTCCTTCATGCGCGACTGCTCTTTCGGACGGACGCCGATATTGCCGCCCCACTCGCCGGAATAGAGATAGTAGTTGAGGAGCGCCGGCTCCTTCTCGCCCTTCATGTAGGGTTCGAGCCGCTCAACCACGACTTCAGCGAATTCCTCGCGGATCATGTCGGCGCTTGCGCCTGAGGGGAAAGACACAAAGCCGTCGATGGCTGCGCGCTTGACCTGCGGCAGGTAGTTCAGCGAGGGAAACAGCAGCCAGCCGAACGCGACGGGAACAATGGTCAGGCTTGCGATGACGGCGAGGCGGATGCGGCGGTCGTCCGTCAGTCTCAGGATCAGATCAGGAATCCTGTCGAAGACGCTTTTCCTCTCCGACGTCTCCTCGCCCCTACCGCGCAGGAAGAGCGCAGCGCCCGTCGGCAGAACGGTCACCGCAACGATAAGGCTGATAGACACCGCAACAGCGATCGTGAGCGCGAGGTCGGCGAAAAGCTGTCCTTCGACGTCTTCAAAAAAAAGAACCGGCAGGAAGACGGCGACGGTCGTAACCGTGGATGACAGCAGCGCGCCAAAAACCTGGCCGACGGCGCCGGAGGCGGCCTCCATCGCGCCGAGGCCTTCCTTCCGCATGCGCAGATAATTTTCGAGAACGATGATGGCGGAGTCGAGCACCATGCCGGTCGCGAAAGCAAGTCCGGCGAGCGAAATCACGTTGATCGTGCGGCCGGCGAGGTTCAGGAAAACTATGGTGGCGGCCAGGCACACGGGGATCGACAAGGCGACCAGCAGCGTCGCCGCGGTCCTGCGCAGGAACGCCCAGAGGATGCCGACCGCGAGCAACACGCCGAGCAGGAGATTGCCGGTCAGCAGCGACAGGGCGTTCTTGATGAAAAGCGACGGATCGAAGCTCTTCTGGATGGTGTAGCCCATCTCGGCGAGCGGTCCTTCGTTCAGCGCGTCCAGCTTGGCGGTCAGCGCGTCAAGAGACTTGAGAACGTTTACGCCCGGCTCGCGCAGCACGCGCATGCCGATCGCTGGGTTGCCGTTCTGGTAGACGAC
>CAYTVQ010000316.1:0-2858 GCA_964441615.1 uncultured Caulobacterales bacterium
AGGCCTTGGTCGATCAGGTATTTGAGCAGATACTTAACTTCTCCAATGTCGACGGATTCCGACCACGCGAGCAGGTCCGACTCTGCGGGCCAATCGTCTGTCAGAAAGCCGGTAACCACAATTCGTGCGCCAAGGGTGTTGGTCTTGCGTTCGATGGCGCGTAGGAGACGATCCATCCGATCACGAACTGAGAGGCGGCGCCGTGACCGGCAATCATCAATGACCCTTCGGCTGAGCAGCGGTATCGCTATTCCGAAGCGGCGCTGATCGACAAGCCATGAAGTTATCTTCGCTCGAAGAGCGTCTGGTAGCAGGTCACCGGGGTCCCAGTCGCCTTCCCAGATGTAATCTCCGTCAGTGCGCGGAGAATGAATTTTCCAACCGTTGTTTACCTTAGAGACCTTAGTAGGGATCCCCCAAATTATGCATTCTTCGACTGTCGTCATCGCAGCCCATCCACGAACTTTCTGAAGAGGCCGAAGGAATCCTGCGGGCCCGGCGAGGCTTCTGGGTGGTGCTGCACCGAGAAGGCCGGCGCATCGGTGAGGCGGATGCCGCTATTGGTGCCGTCGAAGAGAGAGACGAAGGTCGGCTTCACATTGGCGGGCAGGGTGTCGGCATCGACGGTGAAGCCATGGTTCATGGAAACGATCTCGACCTTTCCCGATTCGAGATCCTTTACCGGATGATTGGCGCCGTGATGGCCCTGCGCCATCTTGCGGGTTTTCGCCCCGGCGGCGAGCGCCAGCATCTGGTGGCCGAGGCAGATGCCGAAGGTCGGCGTTTTCGTTTCGATCAGCTTGCGGATGACCGGGATCGCGTATTCGCCGGTGGCGGCAGGGTCTCCGGGTCCATTGGAGAGAACGACGCCGTCCGGCTTCTTGGCCATGATGTCGTCAAAGGTCGCGGTTGCGGGAACGACAGTCACGCGCGCGCCTTCGCTCGCGAGGAGGCGCAGGATGTTGCGCTTGACGCCGTAATCGATCACGACGACATGCGGGCCGTCGCCCCGGGATTTGCCGTAGCCTTTGCCCCATTTCCAGGCCGTCTCATCGACCGAATAGGACTGCGTCGTCGAGACGTCGCGGGCGAGGTCCCTGCCTTCAAGGCCCGGCCATGAGCGAGCCCTGGCGATCAGCGCCGCCTCGTCGAATTGTCCGCTCTCGGAATAAGCGATGACGGCGTGCGGCATGCCCTTGTCGCGGATGCGGGCGGAGAGGGCGCGGGTGTCGATCCCGCAGATGCCGATGATGCCGCGCCGCTTCATCCAGGCGGAAAGATTGAGTTGCGCGCGGTAGTTCGATGGATTGGTCGGGGGCTCGCGGAAGACTGCGCCCAGGGCGGCGGTCGCAGCGGCGGGCGAAGAGTTCTCGATGTCCTCGGAATTGACCCCGACATTCCCGATATGGGGAAAAGTGAATGTCACGATCTGGCCGGCATAGGAAGGGTCCGTCAGGATCTCCTGGTAACCCGTCATGGCGGTATTGAAGCAGACCTCGCCGACCGCTTCGCCCATCGCGCCAAGCCCTTGACCTTTGAGGACTATCCCGTCCGCCAGCGCCAGGATCGCGGTCGGGCGGGGGGCTTGCGCTTGACTTTGCTGCATTGCGGCATATCTTTTGCTGAATAGTGATGAGCGCCCCTTGGGCGCGCGCCGGACCCTAGGAACAACCGGAAAGACGGTCAACGCGAGAGACGCGGGAATTCATTAACCTCATTCGATGAATTGGGAGGGGCCCCAGGCTCCGGCCACCCCTTTTGGGTCCGCTATCGGAGGACAATGATGTTGCGTGAAAAGATCGACGCCGCCCTCAAGGCGGCCATGAAGGCCAAAGACGAAAAGCTGCGCGTTTCGACGCTGCGGCTGATCACGGCCGCCATCAAGGACCGCGATATCGCTGCGCGGGCCGAAGATCGCTGCAACGGCGTCACTGACGATGAAATCCTCGCCATCCTGCAAAAGATGGTGAAGCAGCGAGAGGATTCCGCGACCCAGTTCGAGACGGGCGGCCGCCCGGAACTCGCCGCGCAGGAGCGGAGCGAGATCGCGGTCATTCGTGAATTCCTGCCGCGCCAGCTTGACGAGTCGGAGATCGAGACCGCTGTTTCCGGCGTCATCTCGGAACTCGGCGCTTCCAGCCTCAAGGACATGGGCCGCTGCATGGGCGCCTTGAAGGAACGCTATGCTGGCTCCATGGATTTCGGCCGCGCCGGCGCTATGGTGAAGAAGGCGCTGGTTTAGACGTCACTTCCCGCCTTCCTTCCAGCGGCCCTGCTTCTTCAGCGCCTCGGCGACTTCGCGCGGCATGTAGGTCTCGTCATGCTTGGCGAGAACCTGCGTCGCGCGGAGCGTCCCGTCGGGCCCGAATTTTCCCTCGACCACGACGCCTTCGCCCTCGCTGAAGAGGTCGGGCAGGATGCCCGCAAAGGCGACCGGCGTGACGGCGATCTCATCCTTCACGACGAAACGAACCTCCGCCCCCTTGCTGTCCTTGTCGTCCGTGTAATGAATGCTGCCGGCTTCGACGAGGCCGCCAAGGCGGATGACGCCCGAGGGCTTCGCTGCGAGACCGGCAAGGTCCGATGGCGTGTAGAAATAGGCGACGGAGCGGCCGAGCGCCGTCAATGTGAGGCCGACGGCCAGGGCGGCTACGGCGAAGACGCCGACGATGAGAAGCGTCCGCTGCTGCTTCTTCGTCATTCCTTGCGCACCGTCGAAACTGGTCTGCCGGCGCCCAGTTCAAGGCGCGCAATGCGGCGGGCGGCGATTTCGTTGCGCATCGAGAAGAGCAGGAGCGCGACGAAAAGCGCTGTATAGCCGAGCCCCATGAGCAGGAGCGGCGTCAGCATCGAGGAGT
>CAYTVQ010000317.1:0-2845 GCA_964441615.1 uncultured Caulobacterales bacterium
ATGGGCGAGAACGTCGTTCACGCACATGGCGACGAGGTCGATGCCGATGGTGTCGTGCAATCCGGTCGCAAAGGCGAGCTTGAGCTTGGTGCCGACGCCGTCCGTGCCGGAGACCAGAAGCGGGTCCTTGAAGCCGGCGGCCTTGAGGTCGAAGAGGCCGCCAAAGCCGCCGAGGTCGGCATCGGCGCCGCGCCGCGCCGTCGCGCGCGCCAGGGGCGAGATCGCCTTCACCAGCCTCTCGCCGGCGTCGATATCGACGCCGGCCCTGCGATATGCGTTGGCCATGGCGCCCGTCTAGCCATGGCGGGCGCTGGTGGCAACCGAGCGGCGCGGGCGTCGCTGGCCAATGTGGATGGATGTTCATGGGACTGCGGCGGACGGCGCGGCCGTCGCCTGACGGATATGGTGCGCGCGCCGCTTGAGGCCGCTATAAGATCGGCCGACCCGGGCGGAGTCGCCCGCAGGTGGCCCGCATTTGGAAGGTCCTTCGATGAGTAGATGGCTGTTCGCCCTTGTCGCGTTGTTCGCCGCCTTTGCCTTTCTGCCGGAAGCGCACGCCGCCCAGGACGAGGTATTCGTGGTGCCCCGCGTGCCGGTCCAGGCATCCGGCGAATCCGCAACCGCGGCCAAGCAGGCGGCCCAGATGCAAGGGCGCCGCCGCGCCGTCGATATCCTGCTGCGCCGCCTTACGATCGAGAGCGACTGGGCGTATTTGCCCCGCCTCGCCCGCGGCGAGCCGGCATCCTCCGGCGGCGATGGCGCCGGCAAATCCGCTATCGCCCTTTCTGACGGCGCGCTCGAAGCGCTCGAGTCGAGTTTTGAGGTCTATTCGGAAAAGAGTTCGGCGACGACCTACCGCGCCTTCATCACTTACCGGTTCAAGCCGGACGCCGTGCGCCGCCTCCTCAAGAACGCGCGCATTCCCTACAGCGAAACGCAGATGCGCAAGGCGCTCGTCATTCCCGTCCTCGAGACCGAGAGGGGCGTCTATCTCTGGGAGGCCAATAACCCGTGGATGGGGGCGTGGAAGGCGCGGCCCTACCTCAACGAGTTGACGCCGATGACCGCCCCGCTTGGCGACGTCGAGGACGCATCGACCATCTCCGCGCAGCAGGCGCTCGCTCTCGATACGGCCAAGCTCGCCCGCATGGCGGACCGCTACAACGTCAGCCAGGTGATCCTCGCCCATGCCCGTCTTCGCCAGTCCGGCGGGCAGGATCAGCTCAATGTGCGGCTGGTGAACGCCTATCGCGAGACCGACGCCCCAGCCCCTGACGCCGAAATCGATCCGACGCTGGTCGCGTATCAGGGCGGCGATGCGCCGACAGTCGGCGGCGTGCGCGACATCGCGCCGGCCAAGGTCGGCGAGGTTCTCGCCGAGGCGGTTTTTGCGGAGGCGTCGGGCAATTTCCCGACTCTCGCCGATCGCGCGATCGAGGGCGCCATCGCCAAATATGCGAGCGCCTGGAAAAGCCGCACGCTGATTGATCACTCCCATGAGGGGATTCTTGAGGCGACGGCCTTCTTCGAGTCGCTTGCCGACTGGACGAAGATCCGCGCGGGACTTCTGGCGACGCCGCTGGTCGGCTCGGTGCAGGTCTTCGCGCTCTCGCCGCGCGGCGCCGAGATGCGCCTCAAGGTCTTTGGCGACCCTAATCGTCTTGCCGTCGCGATGGAAAACTACGGCGTCACTTTCTGGACTGAAGACGGTCGCCGCTGGTTTCTCGCAACGCCCGCGCGCGCCGGTCAGCTGCGGGGCAGCAGCGCGCTGCGCCGGGTCTATAGCGACGGCAACTACAATCGCGAGGATCCTGCTGCGCCGCGCATCGACCATGCGGTTGAAGGTCCGTTTCCCGCGACGCCAGACGACAAGATCGCCCAGCCGCACTAGCCATGGACGACAGCCCGAGCACGCCGCGCCAGATATCGCTGGCGTTGCCGGAGCCGCCGCGGATCTATCCGCCCGAAAGCTACGTTGTGACCGAGGCCAATCGCGAGGCCTTGCTCATCATGCGCGCCTTCACCGACTCCGAGGAGAGTCTTCTGGCGCTTTGCGGCCCGCGGGGGTCCGGGAAGACGCATCTCCTGCACGTGATTTTCGGCCCCTCGGGCGTCGCCGCGGCGGGCGATGAAGAGCGGTGTACGGACGAAATCTTCGCGCTTGACGACTGCCACGCGACAAGCGAGCCTTTGCGGCTGCTGCGGCGCATCGAAGACCGGCAGGCGCGGGGGCTGAGGACAGTGCTCGCCGGGCGGGGGCGGCCGCGCAGCTGGGCGGGCGGTCTTAAGGATTTGGAAACCCGACTCGAGGCGATACCGCGGGCCGAACTTTCCGACCCGGACGAGACACTCCTCGCCGTCGTTCTTGGCCGGCATTTTGCGTCGCGGAGATTGCGGATCACCAGGGATTTCGCCGCTTTCACCGCTCCTCGAATACCGCGCAGTTTCGCCGCTGCGGCCGCCTTCGCCGACGCCGCCGCCGCCGCCGCTCATGAAGGGGCATCGCTGAATATCGCGCTTGCAAAAAAGATCATTGAAAACCTTTTTGAAGCCCCGCTTCAGACATAAGTTGAGCCGAGCAACCCGAGGGCAGTCCTTGACCCCTCCCGACGACGCGACCGCGCCTGTCCGCGCCGAGCCGAAAGGCGCGGCGGACGTTCAGCGCCCCGCGCCTGTTGATCCGAAATCCCCGCAGCGCTTCATCAACCGGGAGCTCTCCTGGCTCGCCTTCAACAGCCGGGTGCTGGAAGAGGCGCAGAACGAGCGCCACCCGCTGCTGGAGAGGGTACGGTTCCTGTCCATCTCGGCGAGCAATCTCGACGAGTTCTACATGGTCCGCGTCGCC
>CAYTVQ010000318.1:0-2840 GCA_964441615.1 uncultured Caulobacterales bacterium
GTCCGGAAAATAGAAGAGATTGGGAAAGGCGAGCTGCGCTGCGATGATGACCCCGACCAGGAAGCCGGCGATCCCCCAGAAGGTCGTGGCGATCACCCCGGCCTTGACCACATTCATCTGATAGGCGCCCGGATCGGCCGGCAGCGAGGTCGCGTAATTCGCCAGCGCGAAGAGCCCGAGGCTGAAGGCCCCGAGAAACATCAGTCCGTGGACGCCCATGAGCGCGTCGTCGGCGCGCGCCGTCATGATGAGGGCCAGCAGCGCGCCCAGCATGAGTCCGACCGCCAGGAAGGTCACGTCGCCGCGGCCGGCCGGCCCGGTTGATTCGCCTGTCGTCACATCAGCCCCTGAATCGCCTCAGTTTTCCCATGCTGCGGGTCGACCCGGACGGACTTGACCTGCATCAATTGGGACGACTCGCCGCAGCTGCGGCTCCACCAGCCCCTTATCAGCCGCTTGTGATTTGCATGAACCTGACGCCTTTGCAAAAAGGACATATAGCCTACATCTAGGCGACATGAATCGCCCCTAATACCGCGTCGCTGACTGAATCGAGGCGATTGCAGCAATGTCGGAAGCGCTACCATTCCCCGCCGAAGCCCGACCGAACCGGGATTCGCGATCCATTCGCCGGGGAGAGCTCCGGGTCGCGCTGTTCTCGGGCAACTACAACAATGTCGTCGATGGGCCGGCCCGAGCCCTGAACCGCCTTGTCGGCCACCTTGAAAGGCGCGGCCATCAGGCGCTCGTCTTCGCGCCGACGATCAAGACGCCGGCGTTCCCGCCAGAGGGATCGCTCGTTTCAGTTCCGTCTGTCGCCCTGCCAGGCTCGCGCCGCGAATACCGCTTCAGCTTCGGCCTGCCGGCGCGGGCGCGGGCCCGCCTTGACGCGTTCCGGCCGAACATCATTCACGTCTCGGCGCCGGACCTGCTTGGGGTCGGCGCCATCCGTTACGCAGGCGCGCGCGGGATCCCGGTCGTCGCCTCCTTCCATACGCGTTTCGACACCTATCCCCGCTATTACAACGCGCAGTGGGCGGAGAAATACGTTCTCGACTACATGCGCTGGTTCTACAGCCGCTGCGCGCAGGTCTATCCGCCGACCCAGTCGATGGCTGACGAACTCAAAGCAGAGGGCGTCGGCCGCGACCTTCGCCTGTGGAAGCGGGGCGTCGATGCTGAACTGTTCAATCCCTCAAGGCGCGACGTCGCCTGGCGGCGTGAACTCGGGTTTGATGACGACGATGTCGTGGCGCTTTTCGTAGGACGTGTCGTGCTGGAGAAGGGCATCGATATGTTCGCGGACGCGCTCCGGCTCGCGGCGGCGGCGAACCCGAAGATCAGGGCGCTCGTCGTCGGCGAGGGGCCGGCCTGCGCGCATTTTCGGGCGCATGCGCCCGGCGCGGTCTTTACCGGCTATCTGGAAGGGGAGGCGCTGGCGCGCGCATATGCAAGCGCGGACATTTTCTTCAACCCCTCCATCACCGAGACATTCGGGCAGGTGACGCTCGAGGCCATGGCCTCGGGACTGCCGTGCCTGTGCGCGGCCGCGCCGGGCAGCATCTCCCTGGTGTCGGAGGGCGTCACCGGCCGGATATCTCCGACGGACGAAGGGGCCGAGGGTTTTGCGCGTCGGCTAGTGGCGCTGGCCGCCGATCGGTCATTGCGCAGCCGTTTCGGCGCCGCCGGACGCGCCCAGGCCCTCAGATATGACTGGACCGCGATCCTCGACGGCCTCATCGCCAATTACCGGGACGCCATTCATTCATATGCAATCGCGGCCCCCTATGGGGCCGCGCCGGCTGGGTCCGCCGCCTGACGTTCCATGAAAATCGTTGATGTCTGCGAGTTCTACAGCGAACGCGGCGGCGGCGTGCGCAGCTATGTTCACCAGAAGCTCGAAGCGCTGTCGCGCTTAGGCTGCGAACCGGTCATCATTGCTCCTGGAACGGAAGATCGGCGCTCGCGCATGCTCGGCGGCGAGATCATTACGGTGCGTTCGCCGTCGCTTCCCCTTGATCATCGCTATTGCCGCTTCTCGCGAGCGGAGCCTATCCACGAATTGCTGGATTCATTAAGCCCGGATGTCGTGGAGGCCTCCTCGCCCTGGCGCGGAGCATGGATCGTGTCGTCGTGGAGCGGCAGGGCGGCGCGCTCGCTGTTCCTGCATCAGGATCCGGTGGCGGTCTATCCGCATTCCGTACTCAGCCCGCGTCTGAACGAAACGCGGGTCGATCAGCTGTTCGGCTGGTTCTGGTCGTACCTGCGCCAGGTCGCCATGAAATTCGACCAGACGGTCGTGAGCAGCCGCTGGTTCGCGGGTAGAATCCTTCGCCATTGCGGTCTTGAGCCCGTCGTCCTGCCCCTCGGCGTCGATCGGACCGTCTTTTATGGCGGGCGACGCTGCGAGACGGCGCGCCTCGCCATGCTCAACGCCTGCGGTCACGCTGATCCCGAGGCTATACTCTTCATTGCCGTGAGCCGGTTTCACCCGGAAAAGCGGCTGCACATGATGATGGACGCGTTTGAAATCTTCGGCGCCAAACGCAAGGCGGGCCTTTACATCATCGGCGACGGTCCGACCTGGCGTTCGGTGCGACGACGCGCCGAACGCTCGCCGCACATCCGGCTCGCCGGTGTAATTTCCGATCGTGCGGAACTTGCGAAGAGGCTTGCGAGCGCCGACTATTTCCTTCATGCCGGCGCCGCCGAAACCTTCGGCCTTGCCGTCGCCGAGGCGCTGGCGTCCGGCCTGCCGCGGCTCGCGCCGCACCTCGGCGGCGCGGCGGAAATTGCGCATCCGGCTCATAGCGAGACCTACCGGGCCGGCGACATGATCG
>CAYTVQ010000319.1:0-2838 GCA_964441615.1 uncultured Caulobacterales bacterium
TGTCGTTCAGCGTGACGCCAAAGACGATCGTCGCCGGCGGCAAGACCTTCAACAAGGACGATATTCATCGCCTCCGGATCGCCAATCCCTGGTTCGACCGCGCCGGCCTCGACGTCTACACGACGAACGCCAATGAGGCGGCCGGCATGGCGCATGGCATGAAGCTCGGCGAGCTTTGCTACGGCCTGACGGTCGAGTCCGGAGGGAAGGCCCACCTTCTTGCGGGCGGCATGGATCGCACCACGGCTTTCGGGCTTCTTTCGGATGCGTCGAAGGTGCTTGGCCTCAAGGTCGAATAGCATTGTCCTGAAAAGAAGGGCTGGCTTGGGGCCACCGCACCCTCAATGCAAAAAAGGGCGCCGGGCCCGGCGGGCCAAGCGCCCTTGCCTTTGTCGCGCGGGCCGCCTGGCCCGCCTCGCGCCTTACGACGCGTAGTATTCGACGACGAGGTTCGGCTCCATCTGCGTCGGATACGGAACTTCCGCGAATTCCGGCACGCGCACCAGGGTCGCCGTCATCTTCTTGGGATCGACGTCGATATACTCCGGGATGTCGCGTTCGGCGCTCTGGAGGGCCTCCAGCACCAGCGCCATGTTCTTCGACTTGTCCTTGATCTCGACGACGTCGCCCGGCTTGCAGCGATAGGACGGAATCGTCACCCGCGTGCCGTTCACCTTGACGTGTCCGTGATTGACGAACTGGCGCGCGGCGAAGGGCGTCGGCACGAATTTCGCGCGGTAGACGATGGCGTCGAGTCGGCTTTCGAGGAGGCCGATCAGGTGTTCCGAGGTGTTGCCCCGGCGGCGGGCCGCTTCGGTGAAGATGGCCTCGAACTGCTTTTCGGAGATGTTGCCGTAATAGCCCTTGAGTTTCTGCTTGGCGCGGAGCTGGAGGCCGAAATCGGACAGCTTGCCCTTGCGGCGTTGGCCATGCATGCCGGGGCCGTAATCGCGCTTGTTGACCGGAGATTTGGGGCGACCCCAGACATTCTGCCCGACCCGGCGGTCGAGTTTGTACTTCGCGCGGATGCGCTTGGTCATTGGTCCTCGCTGTGGCGCCCGCTGGCTCCGGGGCGGATCCCCGGGGCGATTTCAACGGCAGGAAGGGCGCCGCCCGTCATGAGAGCGAGGGGGATAGCGGGGGCGTCCGGGGCTGTCAAACGCCGCCAATGCCGCAGAGTCTGGACGAAAGCCGCCAAGCCTCCGAGAAGGAGCCATGGCGCAGAAACCATTCGATCTGGGCGGCCGGACCGCCCTGGTTACGGGGGCCTCTTCGGGTATCGGGGCGCGGATCGCCAGCGTCCTCGCCGCTGCAGGCGCGCGCGTGGTTCTCGGCGCCCGGCGCAAGGCCGATCTTGACGCGGCCGCGGCCGCCATAAGGGCTGAGGGGCATGCGGCGCACGCCTTGGCGCTCGATGTGACCAGCGAGCCCTCGGTGATTGCAGCCTATGACGAGGCCGAACGCGTCTTCGGCCCTGTTGACACCATCGTCGCCAATGCCGGCATCGCTGTGGAAGGTCGCGCGACCGATCTGCCGGTCGCCGAGTTCGACCGCCTGATGGCGGTCAATCTGCGCGGCGCCTTCCTCACGGTGCGCGAGGGGGCGAAGCGCCTGATCGCCAATGGCAGCAAGGAAAAGGAAAACGGCCGCGTCGTCATCATCTCCTCGATCACGGCGAAAAAGGCGTTCCGGAGTTCCGCCGTCTACGCCGCCTCGAAGGCGGGCGTCTCCATGCTCGGCAAGTCCCTTGCGCTCGACTGGGCGCGTCAGGGAGTGAATGTGAACATGATCCTTCCCGGCTACATCGAAACCGAACTGACGCGGAGCTTGTTCGCCGCCGAGGCCGGCAAGCAATTGCTCGCCACCTTCCCGCGCCGCCGCCTTGCGCATGAATCCGATCTTGACGGCGCCGTTCTGTTCCTCTGCTCTGACGCGGCGCGGCGCGTCACCGGCGCCGAGATCGTCATCGATGACGGGCAGAGTCTTTAGGGGAATATTATGGCCGGTCCGCTGAACGGCGTCCGCATCATCGAATTTGCAGGCCTCGGCCCCGGACCCTTCTGCGGCATGATGCTCGCCGACCATGGCGCGGAGGTGATCCGCATCGACCGCAAGGGCGGCGGCGACATTCCGCAGGGTCCGCTTCTGCGATCGCGCAAGTCGATCGTCATTGACATGAAGGCGCCTGAAGGCGCCGCGCTCGCCCGCGATCTTGCCAGGACCGCCGACGGTCTGATCGAGGGCTTTCGGCCTGGCGTCATGGAGCGTCTCGGGCTCGGTCCCGATGTTCTGCTCAAGGACAATCCAAAGCTCGTCTATGGGCGGATGACCGGCTGGGGGCAGACCGGGCCGCTCGCCCATGCCGCCGGCCACGACATCAACTACATCGCCATTTCGGGCGCGCTCGGGACCTGCGGGCGCGCCGGCGCGGCGCCGACGCCGCCCGTCAATTATCTCGGCGATTTCGGGGGCGGCGGCATGATGCTCGCCTTCGGCATGGTCGCGGCGCTCCTCGCCGTGAAGAATGGCGCGCCGGGACAGGTGATCGACTGCGCCATGACCGACGGCTCGGCTGTTCTGATGGCGATGACCTGGGGCTTCTACAC
The DNA here is from genome assembly GCA_964441615.1 of uncultured Caulobacterales bacterium. Taxonomy (GTDB): domain Bacteria; phylum Pseudomonadota; class Alphaproteobacteria; order Caulobacterales; family Parvularculaceae; genus Amphiplicatus. The sequence continues at coordinate 2,607 of CAYTVQ010000319.1, forward strand.
TCTCGGCGTCTGGAAGGATGAGCACGGCGTCAACATGCTCGACACCGGCGCTCATTTCTACGACGTCTACGAGACGAAAGACGGCAAGTGGATCTCCGTCGGCGCTATCGAGCCTCAGTTCTACGCGCTGCTGCGCCAGAAGCTCGGCCTGGCCGACGATCCGACGTTTGATGCGCAGCATGACCGCGCGCGCTGGCCAGCGCTGAAGGAGAAACTCGCCGCGCTTGTCCGG
>CAYTVQ010000320.1:0-2837 GCA_964441615.1 uncultured Caulobacterales bacterium
GGCGGCTCGATCATGGCGAAGTGGTGCCTCGCCCATCACAAAGAGAGCTTCCTCTACGAGAATTTCGAGGAAATCTGCGAGATCATGCGGGCTTATGACGTCTCGTTCTCATTGGGCGACGGCCTGCGCCCCGGCTCGATCGCCGACGCCAATGACGCCGCACAGTTCGCCGAACTCGAAACGCTCGGCGAGCTGACGAAGATTGCCTGGAAGCACGGCGTGCAGGTGATGATCGAAGGCCCCGGCCATGTGCCGATGCACAAGATCAAGGTGAACATGGAGAAGCAGCTCGCGACATGCGGCGAGGCGCCCTTCTACACGCTGGGGCCGCTGACGACCGACATCGCGCCGGGCTACGACCACATCACCAGCGGCATTGGCGCCGCCATGATCGGCTGGTACGGCACGGCCATGCTCTGCTATGTGACGCCCAAGGAGCATTTAGGCCTTCCCGACCGCGACGACGTGAAGACCGGCGTCATCACCTACAAGATCGCCGCGCACGCCGCCGACCTCGCCAAGGGCCACCCGGCCGCGCAGGTGCGCGACGACGCGCTCTCCCGCGCGCGCTTCGAGTTCCGCTGGGAGGACCAGTTCAATCTCTCACTTGACCCCGAAACGGCGAAGGATTTCCACGACGAGACCCTCCCGAAGGAAGCGCACAAGACCGCGCATTTCTGCTCCATGTGCGGGCCCAAATTCTGCTCGATGAAGATCACGCAGGATGTCCGCGACTATGCCGCCTCCCTGCGCAACGCCGAGGCGGGCATGGCGGAGATGAGCGAGAAATTCCGCGAGTCCGGCGGCGAGATTTATGTGGAGAGGGGGTAGGGCGGGTTCATAAATAGTGCCTTAGTTGAATAAGTCTATGAGTTGGCGTCACCGCCATGTTCAGACCACGATCCGGCATTGAGATCCGGCTGGAAATGAGATTGAAAGATGAAAATCAAATACAAAAATCCTCCGATCAATGAACTGATCATCGGCGCCTATTTTGATCAACCTATTGTCTCGTTGCGTTCGGAGCACGTCGGACTGTTCTGGGCGCAGGTTCGGAAGGAGTTTCCAAAAATACAGCAGCAGCCCGAACTCTCGCCGCCGATCGTTCCACCTAGCATCACCTTTCAATTCGGCATTGGCGAACCATATCCAATGCCTCGGTTTTGGCTGCTGGCTGAGGACGAGATAACGCTTATGCAAATCCAGAAGAATGCGTTCATTTTTAACTGGCGAAAGCGGAATGCAGACTATCCGCACTTTGATAATGTTAAGTCTTTATTCGACAGGTATTTTGAAACATACAGCGGATTCCTGAGAAAGGAATTAGGGGTAGAAAATCTGACTTTCCAGATTGCGGAATTAACTTACAACAACCTCATTGAGCCTGGCGAGTACTGGAGCGACGCAGGTGACACCAAGCGGGTGATCCCATCCTTCTCCATCCCAGATCTTGGTATGCCAATTGAGACGAGCCCCGATTTTAACTATTTGACCGCCTATAGGATCTCGCAGGATCTGATTCTGAACGTCTCGGTTCGGACTGCTCGGAGCACCATCGACGCAGCTAAACCCTTGCTGATCATTGAATTTCGGGCACTGGGGGCATTGGAGGCGGTCAGTAAGGCGGACGCCGATGCGTGGTACGGGCGAGCCCACGAAATCATCGGTCGTTGCTTTGCGGGGGTGACAAACCCAGATATCCAAAGGGACCATTGGCAACCGCTCTGATTCCTTATGTTGTTCGAACCTCCGTCCACAGCCGCCTTCACGCCGCCTCCGAGTGTGGTGCATGAGCCTGTGGGGAGGCGTGGAAGTGGGTCTTCGCCTGACATGCGCCGGCTGGATTCGCGACAGCCCAATGCTTCTTCATCGACCACATTCCGAGAAGTATTGCCCATTGCGTTTGAGGCGGAGCCCGCCGCTTCGGAGATTGGCAACGCGCGGAACTCGGTCGAAATCGCCAAGCGCCTGCAATTCCTGAGGATCGAGGCCGAGCATGACCGGATCAGCTTTTCAGAGGCTTCGCTTGCGGACTTTCAGATCTTCATGCGCCAACTTAGACCCGGTTCGAGGCCTTATCTTTTCCTCAACGACAATGGAAATCTTCGCGCGGTTTGGAAGAACGAGCATCGAGAGCAAGTTGCGCTTCAGTTCCTGGGAAGCGGAGCGATCCAGTTTGTGATATTCAAGCAGCGGAAGGGCTCCGCAACCGTGAGCCGCATTGCCGGGATAGATGCAATGAACGCCATCCTTCAGCACGTCAAGGCGAGCGGCGCCGAGGGTCTTCTGTTTGCATGACGAGGCCGGTTCCACAGCGCGGCTCGGCGATTCCTGACCGCGACCACGTGTTGCGCTACATCAGGCCGAGGCACGTCGAAAATGGCGTTGTGAACGGCGAGGGCTTCCTCACTCGCCCTAGCGAGAGCGCCCCTCGGTAAACTGGCTGGAGTGGTTTGATCCGCCGCATGAGAACCAAGTGGCTGGCGTCCGGAGCGTAACAAGACTGAGTTACGCAAAGAACGGCCGGCTGGCGCGGCTCAACGTCGGGCAGACGCGAACATACGTCAAGGAAAACGACCCGAACGGCCTGTTGCTGTCGTTTGTGCACGATCCGCTCGCTTCTGAGTGCGCGCGGCCGGCTGATCCATCTCATGCGTTAATTAATGGCGTCCCCATGCAGGACACACCTGCCGCGGCTCTAGTTAAAGATCTGCTCGCCCATTGCGTTCTCGAGCCACTATTTCCTACGCACGAGTAAGTCGGCCCTGCTTGTTCTTGGTCTGTCTCGCCGCAGCGGGCGCGGCGGCGATTTCTGCGGGGAGCGCGCTCGAGCTGCA
>CAYTVQ010000321.1:0-2822 GCA_964441615.1 uncultured Caulobacterales bacterium
TTGCGCGGGCCGGCGCCGCCGCGCATGTCTGGGGCGCCGCCGCCGACCGCGCCGCGCTCCTCGCAGGCGCTGCGCGCGAAGCAGCCGGCGCAGCCAAAGGGGTTCTGGAAGAGGCGGCGAGAATCGCCGCCGCCTTCGCCGAAGCCGTGACGCTGCCGGGTCCGACCGGCGAATCGAACACATTGCGCGTGAAGCCCCGGGGCGTCGTCCTGTGCCTTGGTCCCGCAAGTCATGGACCGGCGCAGATTGCCCGCGCGCTCGGCGCCGGCAATGTCGTGCTGTCCCCGCTCGCGATCGCAAGCGAGATTGGCGGGGCGCTGAAGGCCGCCGGAGGGGAGAACGCCGTCCTGAAAATCAGCGTCGCGGACGGCAGGATTCCGCGCGCGCTGCTGGCCCATCCGCAGATCCGGGGCGTCGCCTTCGACGGCGCGCGCGGCGACCTCATGAAAGCGCTGGCCGCGCGGGCGGGCCCCATCGTCCCGGTTCTCTCCGGCGCCGACGACCTTGCACGCTATGCGGTCGAGCGCACGCTGACGGTCAACACCACGGCGGCGGGGGGCGACGTGCGATTGCTGTCCCTCGCCGAGTGAGGCTATCCTTACCCAGCCATGAAGACCCCCGAGGCCATTTTTGGTCGCAGGCGGGAACCCGTTCGCCGCTTTTGCCTTGCGGCGGAGCGGCCCGGGGAGGAAGCCGGAAGGGAAGCCATGTCTGACGCCGCTCCCCGCGCCGAGACTCTGGCGCCCCCGTTGAGCAAGAGCGCCATGACGATCGTCGAGCCTGCCCGCCTTCCCCGCCCGTCGCCGGCGCTCGGACCCTTCATCGCGGCCGAAGGCAAATCGGGCAAGACGCTCAACTGGTTCTTCGCGGACAAGGGCCGCATCTTCTGGGCGCTGCAGATCGCGGGCTGGCTCGGCTTCCTGTTCCTGCACCTCCTGACCGTCGCGCCGGTGATCGCCGCGCAGGTGAGAGACAGCAGCTCCACCGTCGTCATCCTCTATTCGGTGGTGCAGTCGCTGGTCGGATTTCTCACCACCACGATCCTGATGCGGCCGGTTTTCCGCTTCGCGAGGCGCCAGGAGCCCGCCTGGCTTCTCACCATCGCGCTGTTCTCTACGCTGGTGATGGCGCTCGGCATGTCGCTCATCAAGAGCCGCGCCTTTTCGGTCTTCTTCGGAGAGGAGATGGTGCGCACGCGCGCCGTGCAGATCTTCGGCGCCGACAATCCGCTGTTCCACATCCTCCCGGACCTTCCGGCCAATCTCTTTCTCCTGATGTCGTGGGCCGGCTTCTATTTCGGCATCAACTACTACCTCACCTTGCGCAACGAGACCGAGCGGCGCCTCAACGCGGCGCGCCTCGCCGACCAGGCGCAGCTGAAGATGCTGCGCTACCAGCTCAATCCGCACTTCCTCTTCAACACGCTGAACGCCATCTCGACGCTTGTTCTCGAAAAGGACACGAAACCCGCCAACGACATGCTGACGCGGCTCTCGGCCTTCCTGCGCTATTCGCTCGACAGCGACCCTTTGCAGAAGACGACGCTCGCCGACGAGATCCGCGCGCTGCAGCTCTATCTCGACATCGAGAAGACCCGCTTCGGCGACCGCCTCGAAATCGTCTATGACATCGACCCGGCGGCGAAGAGCGCTCTCGTTCCTTCGCTCATCCTCCAGCCGGCGATCGAGAACGCGATCAAATATGCGATCGCGCAGATGGAAAGCGGCGGACGCATCGCGATCGTCGCAAAGAAAGAGGGCGATCTTCTGAAGCTCGCGGTCGAGGACAACGGCCCCAACGCCCCGAAGGATCCGAACGCCATTCTCGATGACGGGCGCACGGGCGTCGGCCTCCTCAACATGCGCGACCGCCTCGCCCACCTTTATGGCGGGAGGCAATCGTTCAGGCTCTCGCGGCTGGAGCCGGCCGGGCTCGCGGTCGGATTCACCCTTCCCTTCGAAACCCGATAATCGAGGCGCCCCATGACGGATGCTGAAAAGATCAAGGTGATGCTCGTCGATGACGAGCCGCTGGCGCTGCGCGGCCTCAAGCTGCGGCTTGGCGAGTTCCCCGAGATCGAAATCGTCGGCGAAGCCGGCAACGGCCGCGAAGCCGTAAAGCAGATCAAGGCCCTTCAGCCCGATCTCGTCTTCCTCGACATCCAGATGCCCGGGCTCGACGGCTTCGGAGTCGTCCGAGCGCTGATCGGCGCGCCGGCGCCCCTGATCGTCTTCGTCACCGCCTATGACAAATACGCGATAGACGCCTTTGAGGCGAACGCGCTCGACTATCTCGTCAAGCCCGTCGAGGAGGAGCGTCTCAAGGACGCCGTGCACCGCGCGCGTGAAGCGCTGAAGTCGCGCGCGGCGACCCATCGCGAGTCCCGTCTTGTCGAGCTTCTGGCCTCGATGTCGAGCGACGAGCGCGACCGCATCAAGGAGCTGCTCGCCGAACCAGCCTGGACCGACAAGGAACGCTACCCTGAGCGTCTTTCCTTCAAGGACGGCTCCAAGGTCGTCGTGCTCGGCGCCGACGAGATCGACTGGATCGACGCCGCGGGCGACTACATGTGCATTCACGCCGCAGGCAAGACGCACATCATCCGCGAGACCATGAAAACGCTCGAGGCCCGGCTCGACCCGACGCGCTTCCAGCGTGTCCACCGCTCGGCGATCGTGAATGTTCGAAAGGTCAAGGAGCTGCACCCGCATTCGAACGGCGAGTATTTCCTCGTCCTCGAGGGCGGCGCGGAGCTCAAACTCTCGCGCTCCTACAAAGACGTCGTCGCGCGGTTCATTTAGAGGCTTGCCCGCATCCCGCCC
>CAYTVQ010000322.1:0-2819 GCA_964441615.1 uncultured Caulobacterales bacterium
GATTTGTGCGCGAGTTCCGGGCCCGGATTGACCCAGGAGACCACGAACACGGTGCGGCCCTGCTCGACCATCCATTTGATGAACGAGTTCGAGGGCTGCAGATCGAGGATGTAAAACTTGTTGATCCAGGGCGGGAAAATGAGCAGCGGCCGCTTGGCAACTTCTTCCGTTGCCGGATCATACTGGATGAGCTGGAAAATCGGATTCTGGAAGACGACCTTGCCGGGCGTCGTCGCGACATTCTCTCCGAGCTTGAAATAGTCTAGGTCCGCCTGGCGGATCGACAATTGCCCGTCGCCGCGGTCGAGGTCTTCAAGCAGGTTCTTGACGCCTTTGAGGATGTTCTCGCCGCGCGATTCAAGAGTCGCCTCGACGACCTCCGGATTGAGAACCGGAAAGTTCGAGGGCGCGATCGCGTCGAGGAACTGCTGCGTGTAGAATTCGGCCCGCCGCTTTTCGTGTTCGTTCATGCCGTCGAGCTGGGCGACGGTGCCTTTCAGCCATTTCGCGTAGGTGAGATAGGACTGCTTGACGAAGTCCAGCATCGGGTTCTCGCGCCAGGCCGCATGCGTGAAGCGCTTGTCGCCGGGCTCGGGCTCGATCGCGGGGGCGACGTCCTCGCCCGCCATTTTTCGCGACAGGTTGGCCATCATCTTTGCGTAGTCGCCCCAGAGCTGGAACTGGCGCTGCATGACCGTGCCTGGGTCCGCTGCAAGGCCCTTCATCATCTCCTGCAGCGCCTCGCCGACATTCAGCGGGTCGGCAGTGTTTTCGCCGCCCGTCATCTTGAGGCCGCTCGGCGTCTTTTCGAAGAAGTCCTTGATGACCTCCTGACTTTTGCCCGTGATTTCGACCAGATACTCGGAGAGGGCGTCGAAATCCTGCACGAGGCTCTTGTCCCCGGCGCCGTTCTGGACAGTTTCCGCTGGTTTCTGCCCACCCGTGCCGGGCGAGGATGGTCCGGGGGGGGCGGCCTTGACCCTCTCGCGCGCCTTTTTTGCGGGGCCGGGCTTTTCTTCAGCTTGCATGGGAGGGCCAATCGGGGGTTATTTCACGTCCGAGGTATATAGATGCACGGCGCAAAGCGGACCAGATTTGGCAGAACGGCCATCATCGGGGCCTTGGCGATGGCGGCGTCCGGCTGTGCGGGGATCGAGCGGTTTGCGCCGCCTGGCATCGTAAAATATGAGGACCTCGCCAAGGGACAGCCGATGAACGAGCAGATCAAGGCGCGCGTCGCCGGGGCGGACGCCGGGAAATCGGCATTCCCCAACCTCTCGAAGACGCCCCAGGCCGCCCCGGAAACCCTGCCTGCGGATGAGCAGACCGAACTAAAAGCTATCCTGAAAGAGGCCCGATCAGCTCTCAACAACGCCGCCACAGCGGACCGCGCGGCCATCGACGAAGACGATGGGGGGCAAGGTCTTATCGCCGCGCGTGATGCGCTGAAGGTCCTGGTGGAGGCTGACGACGCCAGGGCGCGGGACGAACGGGGCCTTCCCCGGCGAACGCCGGCGCAACCCTGAGACCTTCGTCTTTTTTGCCTCCAAGCGCTTGAATCCCAAAGTGCATCTGGCTATATCCGCCGCTCTTCCCGCATCCCTAGCGTATCGGAGCGTTCTAATGCGGGCCCGTTGGCGCGGGGTGGAGCAGTCCGGTAGCTCGTCAGGCTCATAACCTGAAGGTCGTTGGTTCAAATCCAGCCCCCGCACCCAACTTTCTAAGCAATTTCAAGCAGTTACCAACGTCATGTGCTCCGTAGACGGAGCCTTTTGCCGTCATCTCCTGCCGCTCATGGTCGCCGCCGGCGCGTCGCGCGGCAAGGGTCGGCGCATTTATTCCGAGCGCGTCATGGAGACCGCGATTTCGGCGTTTCGATTCGACTGAGCGCGCCTCCGACGCGCCGCCTCGCGCGCTCTTCCCGCACGCCAGCAAGTCCGGCCTCATCGATGGGCTCTGGCAACACGCCATCAGCGTTCGGCTGCGTGTTTTTTTAAGCACTCAAGGGCCTGCTCGGTTGCCGCGATGGCCAAGTCGTAAAGCGGCGTCAGCGCGCGAAGCCCGAGGGCGGGCGTAAAGGCTTTTTCTTCAGGTTGCGACCGCGCGGGATTGACGGTCATATCTTGACGGTCCTCAGCCGCAACGCATTGACGATGACGCTGACTGAACTCGCCGCCATCGCGGCGGCCGCGATGATGGGCGACAACAGCAGCCCGAAAACCGGATAGAGCAAGCCGGCGGCGATCGGCACGCCCGCCGCATTGTAGATGAACGCGAAGAAGAGATTCTGGCGGATATTGCGCATGGTGGCGCGGCTCAGCGCGCGGGCGCGGACGATGCCGGTGAGGTCGCCCTTTAAGAGCGTGACGCCGGCGCTTTCGATCGCGACGTCCGTTCCCGACCCCATGGCGATCCCGACATCGGCGGCGGCGAGCGCCGGCGCGTCATTGACCCCGTCGCCGGCCATGGCGACGACCGCGCCTTCCGACTTCAAGCGCGTCACGACCGCGGCTTTACGATCGGGGAGAACGTCGGCTTCAACTTCCGTGATGCCGAGCGTTCGCGCGACGGCCTCGGCGGTTTTGCGGTTGTCCCCGGTCAGCATGATGATCCGCAGGCCTGCCGCCTTGAGCGCGGCGAGCGCTTCCGGCGTCGTCGCCTTTACCGGATCGGCGATGCCGATAACGCCGGCCGCTTTGCCGTCTATGCCGACAAAGATCGCGGTCGCGCCATCCTCGCGTAAAGCGTCGGCTTGCCCTTCGAGAGCGCCGACCTTGACGCCGCGTTGATTCAGGAACGCGGCATTGCCGATTGCAACG
>CAYTVQ010000323.1:0-2809 GCA_964441615.1 uncultured Caulobacterales bacterium
CGAACGCTGTCGCGCCGGACAAGGTCGATCCCCAGCGGCTTGTCGGGCTCTGAGGCGGCCGCGACGATGCGGCCGTTGCTGTGGGTGATCGAGACCTGTGGAACGGGCCCAAGGGCGCTGAGCGCCTGCGATACGACGTAGGGCCGGTCGAGCCGATCCGGGAGAATCTGCACATCGGCCGGCGCAAGCCTGATGTCGTATTTCTGCTCCGCCCACTGACGGACGGCGTCCTTGGCGGCGATGCGGCCGAGAAGCCACTCGGCGCGTCGCGCGCCCTTTGCAGGAAGCGCATACCAGAGTCGCCGTTCCGGTTCGGAAAGCGCAAGGCTCGCCAGCACGCGCTTCCAGATGCCCCAGGCGTCTTCGAGAAAGCCATTCTCCGCGCCGCCGACGCGGCGACAGACCATCCCGGTCTCTTCCTGCATCCATGGATCGGAAAAATACTCCGTTTGCGGCCACAGTCGGCACCGGTAGAAGCGGTGCGGCATGGTGAAATAGCGATCCAGCCAGCCGGTCAGCGTGGCGATCACGCGCCCCGACTGGTCAAGAAACTCGAAATTCGCGTCGAGGATCGCGTCAGCAGGATCGAGGCGGCAGAAGTCATAGGGCGGCGGATCGTCATAGCGCGTCGCCTCGGCGCAGGGCATGCGGCTGATGACGCGGCCCTCGTTGTTGAGGACTTCGAACGCCGTAGGCCGTCCGTCCGGGGCTCTTACGTCTATGGTGACGCGACAGCGAATCGTCTCGCCGCTGCGCGGGGCTGGCGCATACTGGCGATAGTCAAGCGCTGCAAATGGGAAGGAACTGAGATCGACGCCGAAGCGCTCGCCGGCCCAATAGGCGATCAGGTGGCTTGCGGCGTCAATGAGTACGGGATCGACCTCGAAAGCCGGGGCCGCGCCGTCTTCGCGGCAGAAATTGTCGGTCGATAGCGCGACAAGGTCGGCTTCGATCCGGCGCGAATTCCAGCGTCGGATACCGCGAACCGCCTGGAATTTCGGACCGTGGAACATTGGCGCATAACGCCGATGGCGCGGCGCCCCGTAGAGCATGTCTTTCGTGTAGTTCGGCGCGAGAAAAGCCTCGTCTTCGAATACTTGCGGCGCAGGCGCGGGCGGATAGGCTTCGGCGAAATGGGCCTTGCCTTCGAAGGCGAGGAATTGCGTCTCTTTGCCTTCGGCTGTCGTCATCTCAAAGATGCGGACATGCGCAAAGCCAGCCGCCTCCATCTTCGCGGTGATTCGCAGTGAAAGCGTTCCCTGATCGAAGGCGAGCCAGCGATAGCCGCGGCATTCGGTCAGCTGCACAACCTTGTGGGACCCGTCGACTAGCGCGGCGGCCGCCTCGGCCACGATCTCCATGCTGACCGCAAAGGGAATGACCGGCAACGCGAGCAGGTTCGGATCGCGCGCGGAAGGCGGGCAGCCAATCTGGTGGTCTCGAACGAAAGAGAAGTCATCGATCGTGAGGCGCCGCTCGCAGACAAGGCCGGACGCGTCCCGTCTTATTTCGTCGCCTAGAAGCATGGCGCGCCGTGACTTCACGGCGTTCAAGCCCGAGGGGGCCGCAGCGGCGCCCGCGGCGACTTCTTCCGCGCCGGCGAGGTCGATCATAGAAAAAAGGCGGGACTGGCTCGCGAGAAACTCGTTCATCACGCCGAAATGGGCCTTGACAGCCTCAGCGACCGGATCGGCCGCAGGCTCTCGTTGATCTAATGATCTGTATACAGACGAATTGTCTTGCGGAGCCTCCAGGGCCGCTTTGGCGCCGGGCCGCGTTCGCGCCCTGACCTCGTCTACCGTTTGTTGCGGCAGCTTCATCAGCGGAATGTCGAGTTCGATGCGCGGGCGCTTCGGTATTTCGGGCGCGACAGCTTCAGCGAGGTCGATTGTCTTGACCGCGCGCGCATCGAACAGAGCCTGAAGGTCAATCGGCGCTCCCTGGGCGAACAACTGGGCGGCGACATTGAGTATTTGCGGCAGGGCTGGCCTGCCCCCGACGCCGGTCGGCATGGCGACATGGGGGACGCGGGCAAGGCAGTCGCGCACGAAACCGGTGAGGCTGCCGCCGGGACCTACCTCGATGAATGTGCGCGCGCCGTCCGCATAAAGGCGCTCGACGGTCTCCCGAAACCTGACCCGGCTGAAAATCTGCCTCGTTGCGAGATCGCGCGCGGCGGCCGCGTTCGCAGGGAATGGGCCTGCGGAAGCGCAACTATAGAGGGCGCATTTGGTCGCAGCGAATTCAAGCTCGTCATAAACCTTGCGGACGATCGCACCCGCGCCTTCCGATCCCGGCGTGTGATAGCCGCGGTCGAATGGAAGGGGCACGCAGATGCCCCCGTGGTCCTTCAGCTTCGCGGCGATCGCCTCGATCTCAGGAGGCTCGCCATAGAGCACGGCCTGGTTCGGGCAATTGTCCAGCGCGAGATGGATCCGGCCTTTAAAGCTTTCGACAAGACCGATGGTGATACTCGGATCGACGCCGCCGACTGTCAGCAGGGCGCCGCGCGGAACCGCGCCGGCGCTGATGATATCGTGATGGGCCTCGTAGAATCGGCGGATTCCCTTCTCGACGCTCGCGTCGTCAGTGTGCCGAATGAGTCCGGAAGCGACGAGCGCGGCGCCTTCCCCCGTGCTATGCCCCAACATCATGTCGCAGCGAACGCCGAGCCGCGTGAGTACGTCGAAAATCGCCATGCTGGCCGCGAATACGGCGGCGGACGCGAACTCCATCCCGAACAGACGCTCCGTTGCACGCTTGCGGTCTTTCTCGCTGAGCGTCGTCGGCGGCGGAAAGATTACTGAAC
>CAYTVQ010000324.1:0-2809 GCA_964441615.1 uncultured Caulobacterales bacterium
AGAACGGCAATGCCGGCTGGGTCGAAAACGACAAGCTGAAGCCGGTGAAATAGCGCCCGGAACCGCCGATTCTCCAGGAGGCGCGCCGGCCGGCGCGCCTCTTTCATTTGGCGTGTGCTTCTCGGGTCCTGTACTCTCCGCTGTCATGGAACCGTCGCGGTCTGATCCCAAAATCCTCGTGTGACGCCCTGCAGGAGCGGAGGATGATTGGGCTCGGAATTCGTTCCATTGCCGCGCCTGGCGTCTGCGGCGCCGCGCTGACCGCTGCGACAGCGTTTGCGGCTGACGGAGATGCGAGCGGCGCTCCTGTCGGTCTCTTGCTTTTCGGCGCCGCCATCTTGCTGCTTGCGATCCTTGCCGCAGCCTTCGGCCGGAAGGCTCGCCGAGGTGGCGGCCGTCGCGGCTCCAGCGACGGCTTTGTCTATCCGGGCGCCGAAGGCGGCCAGAGCGTCAAAAAGGGCCCGACTGATTCAGACGGCGGGGGCGATGGCGGCGGCGACTGAGATTGCGACGCGCTGACGAAACCCCTGCGTCCGCTCCGGCGACATCCGGCTGAAACAGAACGCCTCCGGAAAGGGGGCGCTCATTCACTGGATTGCGGGATCAACGGTCGAGAAACCAGCCAAGGAAGCCCCTGCGCTCGGGCTCTTCCTCATCGTCCCCATGACGCCTCTTGTGATCGCCGTCCTGCTTCCTGGAGCTAACAGCATGATGCTTCTTATGATCGTCGTCATGCTTCTTGAAGTCAGTCTCAGGGGCATCACGGCGCGGTTCGGGCCGGACCTCGCGGGCGGCGTAATCGCTTTGCGTCGCACAAGACTCGTTGTGCTGGAAGCGGGCGTTGGCGACAGCGTCCTGGTGCTGCAGCATAGTCTCCTCGAAACGCGCGCGAAGGTCGCGCACTTCGTTCGCAAGGTCGCCGGCAGCCGCAAGCTTCACCTCCGCATCTTCAAGCGCGAGGCGCGCCTCATGCGCCGAACGGTTGGCCTTCAGCGTCAGGGCCGCGCCGGCCACAAACACCGTCAGCGCCATTCCGAGGACGCCAAAAATCACGATAGCCGAAATGCCGCCGCCCGAGGCGATCAGACTGAGAAGATCCATTTGCCCACCCGCAGAAAAACGCTGCCCCTTCTGAAGGCAGGTTTACCGCGTCGCCGGGGGCCGGTCCAGAGAGTCGTACCGCAAGTGAAACGAATTTTTCGCGCCGCTGACGGCGCGGCGGACTTGACAGGCTCATCGCCTGACGGCCGTGAGCATATAGTTGACGCTGAGGTCTTCGCTCAGGCGCCAGCGGTCGGCCAGGGGATCGAATGCGACTCCGGCGCGAGCCGTGAGGGACAGGCCGGCCCCGGCGAGGAAGCTTTCAAGCTCCTCCGGCTTAACAAACTTGCGCGGATCGTGAGTTCCCCTGGGCAGCCACCCCAGCACATACTCCGCTCCGATCTTGGCGAGCGCGAACGCCTTCAGCGTACGGTTGATCGTCGCGACCACGAGGAGGCCTCCAGGCCGAAGGAGCTCAGCGCTCGCCTCGATGAACAGCTTCGGGTCGGCGGCATGTTCGACCGCTTCGAGGTTGAGCACGATATCGAACCGGACGCCGGCGGCGGCGAGATCCTCGACGCTTCCTGCGCGATAGTCGATATCCAGTCCCGAGCGGCGGGCGTGAAGACGCGCGACCTCAATGTTGCGCGCCGAGGCGTCGAGCCCTGTCACGGCGGCGCCGAGCCGCCGCATCGGCTCTGCGACCAGACCGCCGCCGCAGCCGATGTCGATGAGGGTCAGCCCCTCCAGCGGGGCGCGCGCCGACCCGTCCCGCCGGAAATGCGACAGCGCCGCATCGCGGATGTAGGCCAGCCGGACCGGATTGAATTTGTGAAGCGGCCGGAACTTGCCATGCGGGTCCCACCATTCTGTGGCGATGCGGCTGAACTTTTCGATCTCGGCGGGATCGATGGTGGGGGCGCTCATGAAGTCGGGTCGCTTGCGAGGTTGTGGATCAAGGGTTGTAGGTTGTAGACGGGTCCGGGCAAGTCGCTTTTCCATGCGAACGCCTGCCGCCCGCCGTCTCCGAACCTAGCTGAGCCGAAAGTCCATGTCCCGCATCGTCATGAAATTCGGCGGCACGTCGGTGGCGGACATCGCTCGAATTAAAAACGCGGCCCGCTTCGTCCGGCGCCAGGTCGATGACGGCAAGAGCGTGGTCGTCGTGGTGTCGGCCATGGCCGGGGAAACCAACAAACTGGTAGCCCTTGTCGCCGAAGCGGGGGCCCCGGCCCCCGCGCTCGACCTGCGCGACGTCGAATATGACGCGGTCGTATCGAGCGGCGAGCAGGTCACGTCGGGGCTGCTGGCGCTTGTGCTTCAGCACATGGGATATCGTGCGCGGTCATGGCAGGGCTGGCAAATCCCTCTTGAAACCGACGACGCGCATGGCAAGGCCAGGATCGTGCGTATCGAGACGCCCGCGCTGATCGACGCGATCGACGGCGGAGAGATCGCCGTCGTCGCCGGTTTTCAGGGGGTCGCCGGGCGGCGGATCACGACGCTGGGCAGGGGCGGGTCTGATACGACCGCAGTCGCCATGGCCGCCGCGATCGGCGCGGACAGCTGCGACATCTACACCGACGTCGATGGCGTCTACACCACCGATCCGCGCATCCACAGGGCGGCGCGGCGCATCGACCGCATCTCATTTGAGGAGATGCTCGAGATGGCGTCCGTCGGCGCCAAGGTGCTGCAGACGCGCTCGGTCGAACTCGCCATGGCGCACAAGGTCCGCCTGCGCGTGCTCTCGAGCTTCGATCCCCCG
>CAYTVQ010000325.1:0-2772 GCA_964441615.1 uncultured Caulobacterales bacterium
CGAGGACTGAATGACATGGTCGAACAGGGAAAAGAGGCGCGCGACCTCGTCCCGCGCCGCGCCAGCGGCCATGTCCCTCCCGGAATCGGCCGGCATGTTGTTGGTGATGCAGCCTGTTTTGTATCCGGCCGCGATCACCCGCTCGAAGGCGCGGGCCATTTCCGGTTTCAACTGCACTTCAAGCAGGCCGACCAGCGTCCGGCCGGATACTTCAAATCCGGCGGCGCGCGTCTCTTCGGCGAAGGCGCCGTCAAAGGAGTCGAGGTCGATCTCGGCGCGCTCGAAACGGGCGAAGGCGTTCGTATGGTGGTTCACGCGGATCACCTCGCCGAGAAACCGTTCGGGCAGGCCGTTGGCGCGTTCGAAGGCGGCGAAATTCTCGATGGGCGAGGTCGTAAACACGCCCCCGAAATCGAAGATGACCGCCCGGATGTCAGCCACGGCGCGTCGGAACGCCAAAACGCTTGGCGAGCGCCCGATCGACCATGCGCCTGGGCAGCATTTGCGGCAGCGTCCACATCATGAGCTTGTTCTTGAGGATCGCATAGCGCGTCTTCGGCTTTTGCGCCGTCAGCGCGCTGCGCACGAGATCGCCGACGGCTTGAGGTTCGACGCCGCTGTCGCCATAGGCCTTCATGCCGTCGAGCATGCGGCGCAGGAATGGTTCGTAGGCGGTCTTTTCATAGGGCGTTATGTCGATCTCGTCGGCCTTGGCCCAGATGGGCGTCCGAACGGCGCCAGGACCGATCGTCACGACGTCGATGCCGAACATGAGAAGCTCGCGCCGCAGCGAGTCGGAGAGAGCCTCGAGCGCGTGCTTCGACATGGCGTAGGGCGACATGAAGGGCGAGGCGATCTTTCCGGCGATCGATGACATGTTGACGATGCGTCCTGGCGGCCCCTCAAGGCGCTTGTCGGTCCCGAGCATGGGCAAGAAGGCCTGAATGACGCGGATCGGCCCATAAAGATTGACGTCGAGCTGCCTGTCGAGGATGTCGAGCGGCAGGTGGGCGATGGGGCCGCCAAGCGCGATGCCGGCATTGTTGACGAGGCCGCCGAGCGTGCGCCCGCCAAGCGCTTTTTCGACCGTCGTTGCGGCCGCCGCGACGCCTTGGCCATCCGTGACGTCGAAGACGAGCGGCGTCAGTCTGTCGCCGAACGCTGCCCGAAGGTCCGCGGCGTCCTTTTCTTTCCGCACGCTCCCGAAGACGCGCCAGCCGGCGTCGATGAGCGACTTGGCCGACGCGCGGCCTATGCCCGTCGAAACGCCGGTGATCACGGCTGTCTTCCCGCTTGCGCTCATTCATCCCTCCTTGTGAGCTCGTATAGTGCGACTGCGGCGGCGTTCGATACATTGAGACTTTCCATCGCCGCATCGAGCGGGATGCGAAAGACCTCATCGCAGGTTTCGCGCACGAGACGCCGCAGCCCCTCGCCTTCAGCGCCGAGGACCAGAGCGACCGGCTTTCCCTGCGGGATCTCGACGATCGATTTCGTCGCCGCGCTGTCGAGACCGGCGCAGAAATAGCCGAGGTCTTTCAGGCCCTCGAGCGCGCGCGAGATATTGACGACTTCGATGCAGGGAACGGTCTCGACGGCGCCCGCCGCCGCTTTGGCGAGCGCGCCGGCGAGGGGAGGGGTGCGACGGTCCTGGACGATCACCGCGCGCGCGCCGAAGGCGGCCGCCGAACGGAAGATTGCGCCGATATTGTGCGGATCGGTAATCTGATCGAATACCACAACCGGGCGAAGGGTCCCCTCGGGCGCGCAGGTTTCTCGCAGCCGCGCCC
Organism: uncultured Caulobacterales bacterium; assembly: GCA_964441615.1. Classification (GTDB taxonomy): domain Bacteria; phylum Pseudomonadota; class Alphaproteobacteria; order Caulobacterales; family Parvularculaceae; genus Amphiplicatus. Next base: position 1,791 of record CAYTVQ010000325.1, read on the forward strand.
GGGGCAGCGCCTCGACTTCGACAGCGATGCCCTGATGCACCGCGCCAGCCGGCAGCATCTGATCAACTTCAAAGGGCGCGGCCCTGACAATCATCGCGCGCCGCTGCGCCGGGATGTCCGCCTCGAGGAGCCACTCCAATGTGCTGTCGGCGGCGAGGATGCGCTTCACCTTGCGGTTCTCGTTGGCGAGCGCCGCCAATGCCGCATGCCGCCCGTAGATCCACAGCGCGCCTGGCCGTCCGGCGCGTTCTCCGTCGGGGCGACCATACTGCAGCGCTCGGCTTTTCCGTCCGTAATTGGAGCGGATGGAGGGCTGGGGATGGTCGTCCGCCGGCGCTTCAAATCGATGCTTTCCACGGACGCCATCGCGCCTGAAGCGTCCCCGGCCGCCCGCGGACTTTGCGTCTGGTTCTTGCTCGGGTTGAGGCCGATCATGGCGCCGGCCGTCGCCGCGCGGACCGCGCTTGCTGAATTCATGGCGGCTCTGGGGTCCATCACGATCCCCGCGCCCCTGAGAGCCCGTCTCAAACCGGCGCGGCCCTCGATCACGCCGCTCGTCCGTAGCGGCCCCGTCACGCGAGCCGGCCCTTCGCCGGTCGCGCTGTTCCTCGTTAAACGAAGTTGGTTTTCCAGCGCCGAAACGATTGCCCTTGCGCGGGCCGAATGCCTGCCCGGCCCCTTTCCCAGCCCCTGGCCGTCCTGATGAGTGCGGATGTCTTTTCTTGTCTCTCATGGCCGAGCCATAGCCCGATTGCAGGATTGCGGATACCGCCTCGCTGGTGGTGACGAGCGGTTGCGCCGGGCCTTTGCGGCAGGTATAGACCGCGCCTTCCGCCGGTTCGCCGGCCGGGCACGGGCTGGCGGCGCTCCGCTGGGCTTTGCGCCGCGCCTCAATGGAGGGGTGGGAGAGTGGCTAAATCCAGCAGACTGTAAATCTGCCCGTCTCTGACGTACGCTGGTTCGAATCCAGCCCCCTCCACCA
>CAYTVQ010000326.1:0-2753 GCA_964441615.1 uncultured Caulobacterales bacterium
GCATCGTGCGCGAGACGCGGCCCGACGCCGATTTCGACGTGGTGTCCAATCCGGAGTTCCTGCGCGAAGGCTCGGCGATCAACGATTTCATGCGGCCCGACCGCATCGTGATCGGCGCCGAAAGCGACCGTGCGCGCGAGACGATGCGCCAGCTCTACCGGCCGCTCTATCTGATCGAGACACCGATCGTCTTCACCGGGCTCGAGACGGCCGAACTCATCAAGTACGCCGCCAACAGTTTCCTCGCCGCCAAGATCACCTTCATCAACGAGGTCGCCGACCTGTGCGAGCGCGTCGGCGCCGACGTGCACGATGTTGCGCGCGGCATCGGTCTCGACGGCCGCATCGGGCGCAAGTTCCTGCATGCGGGCCCCGGCTATGGCGGCTCCTGCTTCCCGAAGGACACGCTGGCGCTGGTCCGCACGGCGCAGCAGGTCGGCGCGCCGACCAAGATCGTTGAGGCCGTGGTCGAGATCAACAATCGCCGCAAGAAGGAGATGGCGGGCCGCGTCATCGAGGTCTGCGGCGGCTCTGTCAGGGGAAAGACGATCGCCATTCTCGGCCTCGCCTTCAAGCCGAACACGGACGATATGCGCGAGGCGCCGTCGCTCGACATCATACCAGCCTTGCAGGAGGCGGGCGCGCGCGTGCGCGCTTTTGATCCGGCGGCCATGCACGAGGCGAAAAAGCTGTTCAAGGATCTCGACTTTTGCACTGGCGTCTATGAGACGCTGGACCGCGCCGACGCGGTCGTGATCCTCACCGAGTGGGACGAGTTCCGCGCCCTCGACCTCGATCGCGTCAAGGCCCTGATGAAAACGCCGGCGATGATCGATCTGCGCAACATCTACCGCCCGCAGCAGATGGCCGAGAAGGGCTTTGCCTACGCCTCGATCGGGCGGCCGTGACCCTTCTCACCACCAGCCCTTGCGCTTGAAATAGGCGAGGGGAATGACGGCGGAAAGGATCATGATGCCGATGACGACCGGATAGGCGAGGGGCTCTTTCAGCTCCGGCATGAACTCGAAATTCATGCCGTAGACGGAGGCGATGAGGGTCGGCGGCAGGAAGGCGACGGCGGCGATCGAGAAAATCTTGATGATCTGGTTCTGCTCGATGTTGACCATGCCGAGCGTGGCGTCGAGCAGGAAGGTGATCTTGTCGGCGACGAAGCTCACATGGTCGGTCAGCGACGAGACGTCCCGCGAGACCGATTTCAGCCGGGCCCGGAACTCCTTGTCGCATTTGAGGTCGCGCCCCTCTTTCTCGCGCTGGTCGGCGTGGAAGATCATGAACCCGACGGCGCGCGACAGCGTCACGAGGCTGTCGCGGACATTGGAGGCGAATTCGCCCTTGTTTCCGAGTTCGATCAGGATGCGCTGGAAGTCGTTTGTGCGCGTCGGTTTTTTGCCCGGGGCCTCAAAGATCCGGCGCGAAATGGCGTCGGTCTCGCGGGTGGTGCGTTCGAGCAGGTCTGCAAGCCGCTCGACGATCGCCTCGAGGATTCCGACGAGCGCGAGGTCGGGCGCGTCGCCGCCGATGCCGTTCTTCATGCCGCGCGCTGCGAACACTGAAAAGGCGCGCGGATCCTCATAGCGCACCGTGATGACGCGCTGGTCGGAGAGAATGAAGGTCACCGGCGAGATGGTCGCCGCGTCGGTGTCGGTGCGCGACAGCACGAGCGCCGTCGCATAGGCGGCGCCGTTCTCGAGATAGAGGCGGCTCGAGACCTCGATCTCCTCCATTTCCTCCCGGGTCGGAATATCGAGCCCTAGCGCCTTTTCGAGCGCGGACTCCTCCTCGACGGTCGGCGCCTTGACGTCGATCCAGAGCGCGCGCGCCCAGTCGCCGATCGGGTCGGCGAGCGGGCGGAGCTTTCCCTGTTCGGCGGCGTAGGCGGCGATCATCGGCGGGGTCCTCGACGGGGCGCTCCATAACGCGATTGCGCGCCCGAGGTCAGCCTCAAGGCCGCCCCGCGCCCCGCGCCCCGCGCCATGACGCGCAATGACCTCCAGTTGGCGTCGCGGCCCCGCGCCGCCGGCGCCGATATTCCGCCCCGGATTTCCGATATCGGCTGGCCCTGCGGCCTGTCGTCCTGGAATCGGCGGCCCTGGGGCGGCCACCCGCTCGCCTCTCGCTGGGGAGGCCGTGGGAGCGCAGGCCTGGCGGCGAGACAGTGGACCCGCAACCCTTTGATAATGCAGAAATATCCTGTTGTAAGTGAGCGCTCACTTGACAAACGCAATTCCATGGCGTAATGTGAGTGAGTATTCACTCACTAGAGGACCTGAAGCCCCGGATGATAGCCGCCCCCCGCCATAGCCCAGGAAACGCCGAACCTGCAGACGCCTCCGGACCCGAATGGGCCTGGACACAGCATCCGAGCCTGCTCCGGCGGGAGATTGAGGATGCCGCAGCGAAACTCTTCGCCGCCAAAGGGATCGACGGCGCGACGACGCGCGAAATCGCCGCCGCGGCCGGCTGCTCTGAAGGCGCGATCTACCGCTACTGGCCGTCGAAGGAAGCGCTGGCGCGCGGCCTGTTCATGGCGGCGCACCGGCGGATCGCCAGCGACATCCGCAATTGCAGCGCCACGGGCTCAACCATCGAAGAGCAGGCGGCCAGCATCGTGCGGGTCTATTGCGGCTTTGCCGACCGGCAGTGGGACCGGTTCGTCTTCCACCTGCTCTCGACCGGCCGCTTCCTGCCGACGCCGGAAGAGGAGGACAATCCGGTCGCAGCGGCCGAGGATG
>CAYTVQ010000327.1:0-2701 GCA_964441615.1 uncultured Caulobacterales bacterium
GAATGTCGAAGATGATGACGAAGACTCCGATGACGACGATCCGCTTGGCGGCGCGGCCGGTGCGACCGAACTTGAGAGCATCTTGAGCCTGTGCGAGGCGCGCGGTCTTCCTTCGCGCATGCTCGAGTGGCACTATCGTTCGCGCCACCCTTCGCTCATAAAGGTGTCGAACGCTGAGTTCTACGACCATAATCTCATCCTTCCCCCCTCGCCGCTGCAAAACGACCCCTCCTACGGGCTGAAATTCACGCACGTGAACGGCGCCTATGACCGCAGCGGCCGGCGCACCAACACGATCGAAGCCCAAGCGGTCGTAGAGCGGGTCGTCGAGCATATGGAGTGCTGCGCGCATCTGTCGCTCGGCATCGTCGCCTTCTCCGCCGCCCAGAGAAGCGCGATTGAAGAGCTTCTCGAATTCAAGCGGCGGCGGAACGGCGCACTCGACATGTTTCTCCGCGAGAGCAAGCCCGAAGACGTGTTCGTCAAGAATATCGAGAACGTGCAGGGCGACGAGCGCGACGTGATTCTAGTCAGCGTCGGATACGGTCCCAAACAGGCCGGCGGACGGTTGTCGAGCATGAATTTTGGACCCGTGAACAAACCCGGCGGTGAAAGACGGCTCAACGTCCTCTTCACCCGCGCGCGGCGCCGTTGCGAAATCTTCGCGTCCTTCGAGCCAGGCGACATCGACCTCAACCGGGCGACCAACGTGGGTCCACGCGTCCTCAAGCGCTATCTCGAATTCGCGAAAACAGGCCTCCTTGACGAAAAACGCCCGAGCGCGCTCGGTCCCGACAGTCCGTTCGAAGAAGATGTCGCGGGTGTCATCCGTGGGCTCGGTTATCAAGTTGATCATCAAGTCGGCTCGGCGGGTTTTCGCATCGATCTCGGCGTCAAGCACCCCGATCATCCCGGCCAGTACATGCTAGCCGTCGAATGCGACGGGGCGACATATCACAGCGCTCTGTGGGCGCGCGAACGCGACCGTCTCCGACAAGGCGTGCTGGAAGATCTCGGCTGGCGGTTCCACCGCGTCTGGAGCACCGATTGGTTTTACCGCCGCGCAGCCGAGATCGCCCGTTTGCGCCAGGCACTTTCACACGCGACGGCTGTCAGCGGCTTGTCGCCTGTGGCAGCAGCAAGCATCGCGCGTCCAGCGGATGTGCGCCTCGCGAATTCGCCCGCGCGCCTGGCCTCCTAGAGTATGCAGAGGGCCGGCCAGAGGCGCGCGCTCTTTCGCTGATCTTGGGGGCGGAGCTTATTGGACTGGGATCGGCTCGGCGACCCTCAATAACCCCGCAAGAATCATCCTCTCGCCGCGCCGGATCATGACCTGAAAGTCGCCGCCGCCGTGAAGGTCGCGGAGGTCGTCAAAAAGGGCCGGATAGGGAACGCCCTTGATGAGCGCCGGGCGCTGGGGCTTGCCGTTTTCGACGCGATAGACGTAACAGCGGAGTCGGTCGTCGCCGCTTTCGATGATTTCGAAGAAGCGTTGAGTCAGCCGATTGTCGTCGAATATGTCACGCACTTACGAGAACACCTCGCAAGGGCCGCACAGGGTCTTCGCCGCGCCTGTATCGGCGTCTGTGTCGGCCACTGTATGGGCGTCTGTGTCGCCGCTCATATGGAATGGAATCGCATCGTGAATTCTGCGGATCGCCTCGCGAACCGCTCGGCGAGCCCTTCGCCGCCGCCCATTGAGTCGGAAACGAGCCGACGCGCCTTTTCCCGTGCGAATTTCGGCAAGCTGTCTAGCGTCGCACCCTCCGACACGGCGCTGGCGATCAGCAGGCCGAACATTTGCGCATCAAGGACCGATTGGTATTCCCGCCGCATCTGAGCCCACGCGTGCGCCGGGATTGCGATTGGCTTATGGTCGATGCGGACATCCGAGAGTTCCTCCAAAACGGCCGACCAAGCCGAATGCAGCGGCCAGCGGCTCCGGTTGGGGTCGCTGTTCGGCGCGACATAGCGGTAGCCGGCGGCGATCCGGCCGACGTGTTGCGCAGGGTTGGCGGCGAACGAGTCCCACGTCCGGGGCCGAAACAGCTTGTCGAGAGAGGCGCGGCCAGCCCGCAGCTCAAACCGCCAGATATTTGACGGGAATGATTCGTCAAATATGAGGCCGAGCCGCCGCTCCGCCGCTTCAGCCAGGAGCGCGCTCCACAACAAGTCGTTATGCGCACGGATTTCGTCGGACTTCGAATAGATGCAGAGTTGTTTACCCGGCTGCTTGCCGACGCGGATGTAGGTAGTCCGGTCGGCCGCGCCCCGGCGCTCGAAATTTTCTGCGCGGCCGGACCTTGCATGCGCGATGATACTTGCCGCGGTGAGATTGAAATCCTCGAGCAACAGATCGACGGCGTAGTCGGCGCGGGCGATCCGGATATCCAGGGTGTCGAGATTGCAACCGAGCTTAGCAAGGAACTCGTCGGCTTCCGCCTTCATCAAGGCGGGCCCTCTCGAGGCAAGGCCGTGAGCGCGGAACCGGACATGGGTCGACCAAGGACTACTCAAGGTCGCCTCGCGGAATTTCCAGATTACGCCCAGCGGGCCGGTTTCGGCGCGAAAGGCGTAGCCGCCTTGTCCGCCGGACGGCTCGACCAGCAGCATGGACGCTTCCAGTAGGAAAGGAGAGGCCCGACAGGCTGCCTTGGCCTCATCCTGAGCACGGGCGAGATCGGTGAGAAACCCACGCAGG
>CAYTVQ010000328.1:0-2695 GCA_964441615.1 uncultured Caulobacterales bacterium
CCTGAGCCGTTTGACGGCTCCGCGCCCGGCGCGACTATTCCGCCGCCACGCTCATCGCCGCTGATCTCGCCGCCGAACATTCCGCCATCGTCTTCGACGCGCGGGCGATCGGATTGGTGAGATAATAGTCGCGGACCGGCGAGCGGAACGGCGCCGGGCGAATGCTTCCCTTCACGCCGATTTTTGCAAGGTCGAGCGGCGCCGCCCCGGAAGGTCCCTGATTGATACGGCCGAGCGCCGGCGCATCATGGATCATCGCGCGGCGCAGGGCGAACAGATCGTCATAGGGCAGCGCCTTGCCGATGCGGCCCGACAGCGCCCGGATGATCGCCCAATCCTCCCGCGCCTCGCCCGGCGGGAACGTCGCCCGATGGGCCATCTGCGCGCGCCCTTCCGTATTGGCGTAGACGCCGCTCTGCTCGACATAGGAAGCGCTCGGGAAGATCACATCGGCGGCCGCGGCGCCGACGTCTCCATGGCTGCCCTGGTAGATCACGAACGCGCGTTTCAGCTTCGCGGTGTTGAATTCATCGCAACCGAGATTGTAGACGAGACGAATGTCGTCCGCTTCGGCGGACGCGAGGATGCCGGCGAAATCGAGGCCGCCGGCCTTGGGCAGAAAATTGAGATCAAGCCCGGCGACGCGCGACGCCGCGCCATGCAGGACATTGAAGCCGTTCCAGCCCTCCTTCACCACGCCGGCGGCGGCCGCAATCGCGGCGATCTCGGCGAGAATGGCGGCGCCGTCAGCGCGGGCGATCGCGCCCATGCCGACGATGATCATCGGACGCTCGGCGCCGGTCAGAAACTCGCCGCCGGCGCGAAGCGACTCCGGACCGACGCCAAGGTGCTGGTACTCATAGTTTAACTGGCTTTTCTCGCCGATGACGGCGATTCCGGCTTTCATGTTGCCGAGCCAGGCCTTCCGGATGCGCGCGTTGACGAGCGGCGCTTCTGTGCGCGGATTTGCGCCGACGAGCAGGATCCGGTCAGCGCGTTCGATCCCGGCAATGCCGGAATTGAACAGATAGGCCTCGCGCGGACCGCCGCCCAGCGGCGCGCCATCCTGTCGGCAATCCATATGCGGCGACCCGATCGCCGCCATCAGATCTTTCAGGGCCTTGATGGCTTCGGCCGGGACAAGGTCGCCCGCGATGGCGCCGATGCGCTTTACCGGCATCGCACTGATCTTCGCCGCCACGAGCGCCAGCGCCTCATCCCAGCTCGCGGCGCGCAGCCTGCCATTCTCGCGGATATAGGGCCTGTCGAGGCGCTGGCGCCTGAGGCCATCCCATACGAAGCGCGTCTTGTCGGCGATCCATTCCTCGTTCACCGCCTCGTTGAGGCGCGGCAGGATACGAAGGACCTCGCGGCCGCGCGCATCGACACGGATGTTGCAGCCCACCGCATCCATGACGTCGATCGTCTCGGTCTTGGTCAGCTCCCAGGGGCGCGCATTGAATGCGTAGGGCTTCGAGGTCAGCGCCCCGACCGGACAGACGTCGATGAGGTTGCCCGTGAGTTCGCTATCGACCGCCTTCTGCAGATAGGTCGTGATCTCGGCGTTCTCGCCGCGATTGATGAGTCCGAGGTCGTCGACCCCGGCGATCTCGGTCGCAAAGCGCACGCAGCGCGTGCACTGGATGCAGCGCGTCATGAAGGTCTTGATCAGCGGACCCATGTGCTTTTCTTCGACGCTGCGCTTGTTCTCGGCGTAGCGCGAACCGTCGCGGCCATAGCCGACCGCCTGGTCCTGCAAGTCACACTCGCCGCCCTGATCACAGATCGGGCAGTCGAGCGGATGGTTGATGAGGAGGAACTCCATCACCCCTTCCCGCGCCTTCTTCACCATCGGCGTATTGGTGAACAGTTCGGGCGGCTCGCCATTGGGGCCGGGACGCAGGTCGCGGACATTCTGTGCGCAGGAGGCGACGGGCTTGGGCGGCCCGCCCTTCACCTCGATGAGGCACATGCGGCAATTGCCGGCGACCGAGAGGCGCTCGTGATAGCAGAAGCGGGGGATTTCTTCGCCGGCGAGTTCGCAGGCCTGCAGGAGCGTAAGGCCCGCAGGCGCCTCGATTTCCCGGCCGTTGACCTTCACCTTGCGCAAGTCGGACATCATCCAGCACCTCAGAATCTGGCGCGCTTTTAGGGAGGTTTTTCAGGGGTGGCTAGCAGCCGCAACGCCTCAGGCCCACCTGAAATTGAAACTGACCGAGATGCGCCGGTCCTCGCCGCGATGGCGCACGACTTCGTGCCGGAGCCAGCTTTCCCACATGAGGATCATGCCGGGCTTCGGGCGCATATAAACAAAGCTCTGCATGTCCTTTGGCGCGTCCGCGCGGCGCATCGGCGCGGCCATCATGTGCGCGAGACGCGGATCCTCGAACTTCAGCGCCGCCGCGCCCTCGGACGTGCGGACGTAATAGGTTCCCGAGATCGCGCAATGGGGGTGAATGTGGCCCGAATGGAAGCCGTCCGGATCGAGAACGTTGACCCACATGTTGTCGAGCTTGAGCTTGCCGCCCTGAAGGTCGAAGGCGAGCGCCTCCGCAAAATTCTCCGCGCGCTTCTCCAGCTCTTTCTTCAGCACGGCGAAACACGGGGCGCGCTCGGGAAGATCGTTCAGCGACCCGTAGGAGGTGTAGCCCGGATAGTCATTGTCGCGGCACCACTTCCGGCCTGCCTCGTCATC
>CAYTVQ010000329.1:0-2672 GCA_964441615.1 uncultured Caulobacterales bacterium
GAGCAGCTGACTGTTAATCAGCGGGTCACTGGTTCGAGTCCAGTTCGGGGAGCCAGCTACTTACGTTGAATCAATGGGTTACGCACGGTCGGAATCTTTCAGCCGATCGGGGCCGATTTGTTTGGAAGCAATTTGGAAGCAGGCGGGGCGCGATTTGATCGCGGTTCGTTCTGTGGAAAAATTGCATTGTCATTCCGAATCGCGGCCATCTCCCTTCCGTAGCGGAATGATTTCCGCAGCTTCGCCTCTGAGGCGCGCCGCGATGGTCGCGCCCACTGCGTCGGCGGCGGCGAGGCGCGGATCGTTCGCGACGTGCGCGTAGCGTTGCGTCGTCTTGGCTTGGCTGTGCCCGAGCAGTGCGCCGATGAGCGGGAGGCTCGCGCCGCCCGCGACGGCGACGGACGCGAAGCTGTGGCGCAAGTCGTGAATTCGAACATCGTCCAGGCCGGCAGCTTTGCGGATACGCCGCCAAGGCTTTTGAAGGTTCACAAGACGCGCGCCGGCGATCCGGCCGACGATGACGTGCGGGTTGCCGTAGTTGCGCGCAATCCGCATCGACGACCAAGGGGTCTCCCACGGACCAGACATCAAGAGACTGCGCAGGCCTGACAGTTGGGCCTGGTTTGGTTGATCGGCGGCCACGTGGGGGTGCAGGCAGGAAGATAGATGGCGGGCGGTATCAGCATCAGCTGTAGGATTTTTGAAGCCGCGCCAGGAGCGCGTCGATGGTTTCAGCGTCGCTCTCGGAAGCATCGACAAGCCGCTTTACCGCCGACACTTTGGTCGATGTGAGCTTGGTCAGGTCAACCGCCACCCCAATCGTCCGGGTTCCATCCTCTTCAATCTTTTCGGCGAGGTCGGCATAGAAGAAGGCGACGGGAACCTTGAGCACTTTGCACAACTGCATGAGGCGACCCGCGCTCACGCGAACCTCGCCAGCCTCGTACTTCTGGATCTGTTGGAACGAGACCCCCACCGCCGCGGCAAGCCGAGTTTGCGTAAAGCCCTGCATCTCTCGCGCGCGGCGCAATTTAGCTGCGATGTGCGCATCAAAGGCATGAGCGACTGCTCTTTTTGCTTTGGTCATGAGAAGCAGGATTGTCGCTACAATCTATACAATGCGCCGTGTATGTATGTTCTTGATACCCGTCAATGGGGCAGCATATGATGGGCGCATGGTGAAAAAAGGTTGCATGCTGCAGGTGCGCTGCACGGAGCGGTTCCTCGCGGACCTTGACGAGTGGCGTGCAACGCTGCGGCCGATCCCTTCGCGGAGTGAGGCGATCCGACGTGCTGCAATGCGCGGCGCGGCGCTTGACCGGTTTCTTCCAGTAATTCTTCGCGAATCGGCCAGAGAGCTGGTCAACGCAGGGGTGGTTTGCGCCACCACCGAGCCGGAAACCTATGTACGTTGGAGTCGAGTGCTGATTCAATCGCTTGATCATGCGGCTGCCGAGGGGGGCGCTCCCGATCAAGCTCAGGAAACGCTCGCTCCAGATACTGCCGCACCCAGGCGGCGACAAGAGATTCGGTAGGGCGCTGAGAATCAGACATCGACTTGGACGCTAGCGCACCACAGGCTCATGCGCCAAGTATTCGCTGCTTTAGGGTATTTGTTAACCACATGTTAACCAACGCGATGCGCTCCTTAGGCATCGGTCCAACCCGAATGGTCGGGTTGCCGACACTAGGGAGCTTTTCATGCACATTATCGATGCTCGCCCCGACCAGCTGAAACTCGTGACACTTGAGCGGCGAACCCTGCGTCCCCTCGCCGAGGTCCTACTGTCTGACGCCCCGACTGCAGCCAAGCGCGCCGCCGTCGCCGGAGCCGCACTGGCGCTCGCCTCACTCGCCGGCGCGCCGGAGGCTTACGCCGCCAAGCTCGGTCTGGAGACGGATCGTGTGGCAGCGAGCGTCGCCGCCCTTGCCGACGCTTCAGGCGTCTGCGACCAACTCGCGGCCATGGTTGAGGCCAGTTCCGCACCGGCGCAAATCAGCAATGCGCTTGGCCACCTTTTCAGTATTGTTGATGAGGCGCATAGGGGATTTAATGCGCTCGCCGCTGACGCCGGCGCGCGGCTGTTTCGCGTCGAGGATGCTCCGGACATCGGCGATGGCGGCGGCAACAAGGATGGCTTGTTCCAGTGGCTGACACGATCCATGACATTGGAACGCTAGTCTTCGCCGGCTCTATGGGCGCCATGATGATGTGCGCCGGCGTTGCGGCATTGCCGCCGGCGCGCAATTCGCGGGTGTTTATCGGCGCCTCGGTGCTCGTGGTTGCGTGGCTTATCGTGCTCTTCGCCATCAAACATACGGGGTCGCGCCTGGTCACGAGCACCCTCGTTGTCCTCGATATTATCTATGCCGCCATATTCTACATGCTTTCTCGGCCAACCGGCCGAAGCACCTCCCGCGAGGTGAATTGGGCCTCATATGTGGTTGCGCTATTCGCCGCAATCATAATCTTGGAGCTTGGCAATCTTCTTTATAGGTATCCCGGCTGGCACCTGTATCCGACGCTTGCGGTCGGAGGAATTCTGAGCGCGCTCATTGCGTTCGGCTTCTGGCGCGGCTTCGGCTTGCGGCCGGCGCTCCTCTTCGTCGCGGCTGTCGTTGCGTTGGGCTCAGCGGCGGTCGTCTCGTATGTGCGGATTGTGAATTTCCTC
>CAYTVQ010000330.1:0-2645 GCA_964441615.1 uncultured Caulobacterales bacterium
AGATCGTTAGAGCGCACGTGGCGCCGTCGTGACTTCATCTGCCATTTCAATGAAGAAGTCGTATCGGCGGGAATGCCTCGCTTGGTATGAATCCCGCCTTCATTTGGGCATCCCAGTGAAAGATGCGCAGGCATTCGTCTATTCCTGGCACGAAGAAGGGGAGCCGCATCAGTGCAAGATCGGCTACTGCTCCAAGGAGCCATTTGCGTATTTATGGGACGGCACAGCCCTTTCGCATCAAAAGCGATTGCCCGTAATTTTCCTCACCATTGGCGCCTCATCGAAAGAGGCGGCCAAAGACTGTGAAGGCCGCTTGCACCACGTGTTTGAGGGTTCACACATGGACCGTAGTTGCGCACGAGAGTGGTTTGACGCCCAAAGGGCGGCCGTGTGTGACGCTGCGCGTGAGGTTGTGCGTGAAATGGAGTTGCAGCGTGCGCTCTAACAATGCGTCCGAGCGGTCCGTGGGTCAGCGTGGGCCGCGTCTGGCCGCGGCACCGGCATCGTGGCCGGCCGCTCAACTAGGTCGTTAGATGGCATCCCCCGCTCCAATCAGCGTTCGGGCAGTTTTTGGCGTCATTGCTGGAGCGCTCATCGTTTTATTGGCCATCGGGGCTGACGACCCTTGCTCGAGCGGCTGTGGCGTAGTAACAGCCCCGTTATTCGACTGGTTGCGTTCGACATTTGGGCCAGGTATCACTCGTATCGTGCTATCCGTCGTCGGCATTTGCATCGCGGTCTTGTCTTGGCGCAGTCTTTGGCCGCAGGAACGGGAAGCAACGCACCCGGAGGGAAAGAATGCCATCTAACAACGCGTTCGAGCGGCCCGTGGAGCGTCGTGGGCCGCGTCTGGCCGCGGCACGGTCATCGTGGCCGGCCGCTCAACTCAATCGTTATACAGCACAAATGGGCGCCCTACATTTCAATTCCGTCGAAAGCGGCGTGGTGTCGGCCCTTCTGCGGGCGGGCGCGCGAATGTTGGTCATCGGTGGACACGCGGTCGTTTTCCACGGTTATGTGCGCCCGCTCAAAGATCTGGATATCTTTGTCCTCGCCAGCGCAGAGAACGCCGCGAAGGTCGCGATCGGGTTGCGCGCCCTTGGATTAACCATTACCGAGCAAGTTGAGACCGGATTGGCCGCACCGTCGAAACAAGTACCGTTGCCTCCACCGTATGCGGGGGTTGAGCTCCTGACCTCACTAAGGGGTGTCGAGTTCCTCGAGGCAGAGGCCGAGGCTTCGTTTGCAATCGTAGAAGGTCAGAGCGTTCCCGTAATCTCAGCCAGACACCTCGTCATCTCAAAGTCGGCGCGCAGTGAGGCTAAGGATCTCGCGGACATCGAGGGTCTAAGGAGCGTTTGTGCTGTCTAACAATGCGTCCGAGCGGTCCGTGAGGCGTCGTGGGCCGCGTCTTTCCGCGGCCGAGGCATCGTGCCCGGCCGCTCAACTCAGTCGTTAGAGGTCGCGCGGGAAGCGCCGTGCCATATAACGGTATGGCGTAATGGCCATACGAGTGGTAGAGTAGCAGCATGGCATTGGCGACCTTTGAATGGGATCCCTCGAAGGATCTCGAAAATCAGCGGAAGCACAAGGTCTCCTTTTCGGAAGCGCAGTACGCCTTCGCCGATTCAAGACGCGTCATTGCCGAGGACCTCGATCACAGCACCAAGGAGAAGCGGTACTTTTGCTTCGGCCGAGTGGAGCGAGGCGTAATCACTGTCCGCTTCACGTACCGGGGCGGCGTCATCAGGATCTTTGGCGCTGGATTCTGGCGCAAAGGGAAAGCGATCTATGACCGCGAAAACCAAGTACACCAATGAACCCATCGGGGAATATCGAGTTGTGCCCGACTTCCTTCCTCCGCCGGATCAACTTGCGTTCCGCGATGAAGGGGTAAAAGTGACCATTGCTCTCAGCAAGCGAAGTGTCGACTTTTTCAAGGCGCATGCCGCGAAAAACCAAACGCAGTACCAGCGGATGATCAGGCAGTTGCTTGATGCGTACGTGGATGCGTATGCGCAACCTCTAACCACGCTTTCGAGCGGACGATCTGCCCGGGGTGCTTCGCGCCCGGGCCGCCGCTCAACTTAGTCGTTAGCCCGCATGTACGTCGCCACCGAAACGCCCGCGCCAGACGCAGCGCTCGATGTTCACCTTCGCCAGTTCTTTGATGGACACCGTATCGACTACTTTTCCTGGCGCCCAGAACCGATCCGGCACACGATTCCTGATTTCTCCGTTGGTCGCATAGCGCCAGGGCCCAAGAGCTCGCTTTGGGTTTATGTCTCTCGGGGTTCTTCCAATGTTGACGCAGCCGAAGTCGGGCGCCTTGAGTTCTCAATCCTCGCATCCGAAGACAACTCACGATTTGTCGAGTTGCTCGCAATGACCGCGTCTTATCACCTCTCATATCACCTTGGCGTCGGCCACGTTGTTCCGATCGGCGAGCCTTGGCTTCCGGGATCGCTGTGCGACCACATGCTTGTCTCTCGACCCTACCCGTTTGGACCCGATTTCGAACTGTGCCCGCTAAACAATGCGCATATCCACATCCTTTGGCTACTACCGATAACTTCGGCGGAGCGCGACTTGAAGGCGCGCGAAGGCCTCGAAGCGCTAGAGTCGCGGTTTGAGGAGTGCGGCCT
>CAYTVQ010000331.1:0-2642 GCA_964441615.1 uncultured Caulobacterales bacterium
TGACGCTTGCGCCGCCCGCAGCGGACGGAAAAAGCGCGATCGAGGGCCGCGCCGGCGAGCGCGACCGGCGCGTCGTGAAAGCGCCGCTGCTCGCGCGCATCTTCGCCGCGGGCTCCTTCGACGGTCTTGCCGATCTCCTCAACGGAGAGGGCATCGATCTCGCCAAGGCAAGGACCGACTTCGCCTACCACGACGGCGTCATCTCTATCCGCAATGCGCGAGCGACGGGGCCTTCGATCGGCATCACCGGCGAGGGAACGATCAGCGCCGGGAAAGACGGCGCCGTGACGCTCAGCGGCGCGGTGGCGCCGGCCTATCAGCTGAATTCCTTTCTCGGCAAGGCGCCGATTGTCGGAGATCTCCTGATCAATCGAAAAGGCGAGGGCCTCGTCGCCCTGTCCTACAGCGTATCGGGCCCGACATCCTCGCCGGCTGTCGCGGTCAATCCGCTGTCGGCGCTGACGCCGGGCGTGCTGCGCCGCATGTTCGAGGGGCGAGAAGAAGGGGCGCCGGCGAAGTGAACGGTTGTTGACCGGGGCGCCATGGCCAAAATGAGCGAAGACGCGGCCATTTCCGCGGAGTTGCGTGGCAAAGCAGTGTGATTGGCGAAAATCCGCCGGACGAAATTCGCCCCCCGCGCGAGCGTGCGCGCCAGATTTCGCGGCGATGCGGTGTTTCACGTGAAACAGACGGAATTTCAACAGCATACGGATTTTCTTCCTCCTTTCTGTCTTGCCTTCGGCGCTGCGCGCTGCTTCGGGAACCAGTCCTTGACGTCGCTGCGTTCCTGCGCGAAAGCCGTGCGCGTTCTCGCGCAGCCCCGATTCGATCCAGCTCAAACCAGAATCCGCCATTCGCCGCGCGCCTTTTTGGCGGCGCGCCGGGGCGCAGCGCGCGGGCCATCCGCTCGATCGGGAACTTTTATTTGCGGGAGAATGCGGACTCGCCGCATCTGGCCTCCTTATATAGGAAGCGGGCGGAATAATCAAGGTTAATCTGCGTGTGCCGCCGTTTTCATCCGTAGCCTGTATTTTTCGCGTTCGGCGAGCATGGGATCATTGCGGCGGGCGTGAAGGGCGTCGCCCTGCGCCCTCCACGCCGGTCGCAGGGGAGGCTGTGACGCTGCCCGGCCGCCTTTCCTCAGGGATGGAGCGCTGCAGTTCGGCGCGCCGTTTGATCAAGCCTGCGGGACCGGCGCTTGCGCGGCCCGCCGTCATCGCCCATATCGGCCCGGCGCGAGGGAACGCCCATGAAGACCCGACTTCTCATTCTCGGCTCCGGCCCGGCGGGCCTGACCGCCGCCATCTACGCAGCGCGGGGGGGCCTGAAGCCGCTCGTCGTGCACGGCCTCCAGCCCGGCGGCCAGATGACCATCACGACCGACGTCGAGAACTATCCGGGCTTCGCCGAGGTCATCCAGGGCCCCTGGCTCATGGAGCAGATGACCAGGCAGGCCGAACATGTCGGCGCCGAATTCGTTCATGACATCATTGTCGATGTCGATTTCTCGAAACGCCCGATAACCCTCAGGGGCGACAGCGGCGAGACTTACGAGACCGACGCGCTCATCATCGCGACCGGGGCCCAGGCGAAATGGCTGGGCATCCCGTCGGAGGCGAAATTCCAGGGCTTCGGCGTTTCGGCCTGCGCCACCTGCGACGGCTACTTCTATCGCGGCAAGGACGTCATTGTTGTCGGCGGCGGCAATACGGCCGTCGAGGAGGCGCTTTACCTCTCCGGACTGGCGAAATCGGTGACCGTGGTGCATCGGCGCGATTCCTTCCGGGCCGAGAAGATCCTGCAGGATCGCCTCTTTGCGAAGAACAATGTCGAGATCGTCTGGGATCACGCCATCGATGAAATTCTCGGCGCCGGAGATCCGCCAGCGGTGACGGGAGCGCGCCTTGTCAACGCCAGGACGGGAGCGAAGCGCGATCTCAAGACCGACGGCGTCTTCGTCGCCATCGGCCACAAGCCGGCGACCGATCTCTTCGCCGGCAAGCTGAAGATGAAGCCGAGCGGCTATCTTGTCGTGAAGCCGGGGACGGTCGAGACGGATGAGCCGGGCGTCTACGCGGCCGGCGACGTCGCCGACGACGTCTACCGCCAGGCCGTCACCGCCGCCGGCATGGGCTGCATGGCCGCGCTCGAGGCCGAGCGTTTCCTCGCAGGGCGGACATTCGGGAGCCATTGACTTATGACATCGATCGCCATCCTCGCCGGGGGCTGCTTCTGGGGCGTTGAGGATCTCTTCCGCAAGCTGCCGGGCGTGCTCGACACGGAGGTCGGCTATACGGGCGGCAGGACCGAGGGTCCCGTCTACAAGGATGTGAAGACCGGCGCGACGGGCCACGCCGAAGCGATCCGCATCACCTTTGATCCCGCCAGGATATCCTACCGCCAGCTGCTCGAATTCTTCTTCCAGATCCACGACCCGACGACGCTCGATCGCCAGGGCAATGATGTCGGCTCGCAATACCGCTCGGCGATTTTCTTCCTCGACGCCGAGCAGGAGAGGGTCGCGCGCGCGACGGTCGCCGATTTCGAGAAATCAGGCGTCTACGGAGGAAAGATCGTGACCGAGGTCGTCCCCGCGGGCCCGTGGTTCGACGCCGAGGATTTCCATCAGGATTATCTCGTCA
>CAYTVQ010000332.1:0-2641 GCA_964441615.1 uncultured Caulobacterales bacterium
CTTAGGATTTGCAACAAATTGATAATCAATGGTAATACTTAACGTTAGTCAGAATGCTAAGACGACCGTACCTTGGTAATAAAACTTAAACGAATAGAACAAAAGAGATAGCTATTTGCCTAAAATTTCTTTACGATGATGCAAACCCCAATCTTGTAATGTCAGAATAACATTTTGCACTGTTTTACCGTGGTCTGTTATGGTGTATTCAATACGGACAGGATAGTCGTCGATGACTGTTCGCCTTATCAATTTGTTTGCTTCCAGATCTTTTAACTCTTTTGCCAACACTTTTGTGGAAAGTTTCGGAATACTGCGTTCTATTTCACGGAAATATTTATTGCCTTGCCACACAGAGATTAAAATGAGCAATTTCCATTTCCCACCAATAACATCCAGCGTATCTCTTACAGGAACCAAAACCGACATACAGTCTTTGTGTTCTTTCTTGTCCATTTTTATAAGATTTATTGATTACCTTTTGGTAACTGATTACAAAAGTAAAGCATTTATGGTTATCTTTGCACTATCATTTAAATAAATGTAAAAAAAAATGAAGAATCAAGTCATGTACAAAACCCGAGGATTTCGGGCTGATATTGGACCGATAGAAATTCATCGTTTGGTGTCAAACAATTACACAATTCATGTAGGGCATTTTATATTCCTTGACTACATTTCGCCTTTTATGATACCTTCCACACAGCTCAATGCAGATGCAGCTCATCCACATCGTGGTATTGCGACAATAACCTATATTCTTAATGGAGAGGCCAAACACTATGACAGTCGAGGGCATCGAGGCACAGTCCACTCAGGCGGAGTACAGTGGATGAAGGCAGGAAATGGAATTATTCATAACGAAGCAATAGGACCTGATACTAAAACAAGTGGAAAGCTAATGCATGGCTTTCAATTTTGGATGAATTTGCCTGTGGCGGAAAAGAGTAAAAATCCTGAGTATATGGCAATCCAAAAAGAAGAGTTGCCATTATGCCAATTGGACAATAATGTAGGGACTTTAAAGGTGATTGTGGGTGGTTATGATGGGCAAAGTTCAAAAATCCCAACCTACGCTAAACAGCTTTTGTATCATATCAAATTACAAGCAGGTAAATCATTTACATTGCCAACGGAAAACGGATTGGAGTATGCAGCATTTCTTCCGCAACAAGACCTTAGCATCAATGGATTAAAATATCATTTAGGCGATTTAGTTGGTTTTGATGATAAAGGCGGAGATATAGAATTTACCAATCACCTTGAAACAGAATCTGAATTTATCGTTTTTGGTGGCGAAAAATATACTGAGCCTTTTGTGGCACAAGGTCCTTTTGTCATGAGCACAAGAGAGGAAATCCAACAAGCTCATAACGATTATATGAATGGCAAGTATGGTAAAATTTTTTATAATTAAATTCAAGCATTAAAATGACAGAACAAAAAAATTCAAAAGCACTTCACATCGGTTTGTGGGTGGTACAAGTATTATTAGCCTTGGCATTTGGAATGGCTGGCTTTATGAAAGTAAGTATGCCAATGGCAGATTTGGCGGCAAAGGGTATGGGCTTTGTGAACCATACACCAGAAACAATGGTGCGATTCATTGGCATCGCAGAATTGTTAGGGGCTATCGGTCTAATTCTTCCTTCAGCATTGCGAATCAAACCCATTTTAACACCGATTGCAGCAGTTGGTATTGCTATCATTATGCTATTGGCAATAAGAGAACATTTATCCCAAAATGAACCAATAGTGGCTAATGTTATTTTATTTGCCTTGGCATCAATTGTGGCCTGGGGCAGATTTAAAAAAGCACCAATAAAAGCAAAGTAGGAAAGACATTCTTATTCCAGCCCATTGTCGTGACATCAATTCACCTCAATGGGTTTTGTTATATTTGTGACGGACAGACAATGAAATAAAATCGAATAGGCAAAGGGGAATCTCAGGTAGCCAGTCCCCTAGATGCTCAAAGAAAAAAGGGCAGCAAAAACTTGCAAATACCGTGATGGCGAGATAAATTTGTAGTGTATATAAACATGTTATAGGCTATGAATGGAGATAAAGCAAATTAATAGGATAACATGCCCAATCAGTTAATAAAAATTAAATAGAATATGTTAAAATTGAAAATTTCTAATCAATCATTTGCACTAATAGTAGCAATATCAATTATTCTATTTTCTTGTACTAAAGATGTAAAACCTCCAATAAGCCAAGGTGATATTTGGGATTGCCACCACAAGAAGATGTGGGATTCTTTGAACACAAAAAATACATTAATTGGAGAATGGGATTGGGAATACATTGCTTGTTACTGGAATCCAGAAGATGCGAATGACACTGATTTTAAAGGGTTATCAATTGAGTTTAAATCTGACAACACCTTGGACCTCAAAGAAAATGGCAAAACAATTCAAACTTCAACTTGGAAAGTTGTTGATGGTGATGCAGATTTGTTTGCAATAGATGTTTACCCTAACGTAACTCAGCTTTATGGACGAATTTTGTTTTGTGAGAATAGAGTAGAATTTAATGACAGCTTTATTGACGGATGTGATAATTACTTCAAAAGAAAAGAATAATGGGTCATCGTAATTATGCGTACCTGGATTCATGGATGTCGTAGATTTTCAAT
>CAYTVQ010000333.1:0-2632 GCA_964441615.1 uncultured Caulobacterales bacterium
CGGTGTGATCGCCAGCTAGGACCAGATTCCTCCAGCGCGTCGCCGGCTTCAGCCGCTTGGCTACCGCCGCCGGGGACTGGTCCGGCGTCGCGCGGCGTTCGCGGATGACGCGGACGGCTTCATAAGGCTCGTTGCGGATGTCGAGCGCGATCTGCGTTTCGCGCCAGAGATCGGCGACCGCCTTTTCGTTTGGCGTGTCGTCCATGCCGATGGCGTGGGACGCCGACACAGTGAGCGAGACGACATCATCGCGCACGAAGGCCCATTGCGCGTCCGCCGACACCATGCCGATGAAAGGGGAGCCGCCAAGGACGCCGTTCGAAAGCGGAGCGCGCAAGCGGTAATGCACATTGAGGATCGAGGCGTCGTCATCCGGCGGATCGAGTTCCGGGATAAGCTGCTTCAGCCTGGACGGCGGCACTGCGAAGATCGCGTGATCGTCAGGACCGAGCTCGATCGTCCCTTCCGGGAAATCGAGCTTCGTCACCCGGCCGCCTTCGAACGTCGCGAGACGCAGGCGGCGGTTGAGAAGAACCTCGGCGCCTTTCGCCTTCAGATGAGCGACGGCGGGATCGATGAAAGCGGGGCCGAGGCCCCTCTTCGCGACCAGCGGCCGGGACGGCCCGCCGCCAAGCGCAAACGTCTCGCGGATGACCGACCACAACAGCCGGGCCTGGCCGAGACGCGGCGTCGTGTTCAGCACCGCCAGCGTCAGCGGCTCCCAGAACGTCTTGTAGAGCGGGCCGTCCCTATCCACCACGTCGGCGACGGTCTGATCGGCGCGAGCCGCCGCGATGCCGGCGGCTTTGAGATAATCAATCAGTTTCGTGCCGGGCACGCGCGATTTCGGATCGAACACCCATGAGGGAAAGAGGCCATCGCTGATCTTCACCGTCCAGCGCGCGCCGCTCCTGATATCGACGAACGGATAGCTCGCCGTCGCAGGTCCGATGAGCGCATCCTTCGAGCCAACACGCGCGAGATAAGAGAGGGCGCTCGCGTTCCCCGACATGATGAGGTGGTTGCCGTTGTCGATCGTGCGGTCAAGCGTCTTGTCGTAAAACGACCGGCAGCGCCCGCCGGCGTGCCCGGCGGCGTCGTAAACGGTCACCGGACGCCCCGCGTCGGCAAGCCTCACCGCCGCCGCAAGGCCCGAGAGTCCAGCTCCGATGATATGAGTGATCGCCATCGAACCGGTCACATGCGAAGGGCGAAGGGCGGCGGTCCGGTCCCGACGCGCGGTCCGCCCTTCACCGCCGCCCAGGAGACGAGCACGTAGCGGACGCCCTCGGCGACAGGCAACGCCGCATGAACGTAGCGGCCGTCCGCCGGGAACGCGATCAGGAGGCCGCGTTGGGGCTTGAAGCTCAATCCGAAATTCGGGAACGCGATTTCGCCGCCCTGATACCCCTCGTTGAGGTATAGGAGAATCGACAGGTCGCGATCGAGAACCCGGGTCCACCGCTTTTCGCCCTGCAGCCAGTTTTCCGTGTCGGCATGGGGCTTGTATTCGCCGCCCGGCCGGTATCGCAGGATCTCGGGACGCTCGAACCAATCGATTTCAACCCGGTAGTGCGGCGCGACGAGGGCGCCGAAAATCGCCCTCACGACGCCGTTGATGTCGATAGGAAGCGTGCGAACGTCGATCAGATCGGAGCTTCGCGCTGCGTCGGCGACAAGCTCGAGCCCGTCCGGCGAGGCGCCCTCTCCGATGGTCGGGCGTTCGCCGGCGACGCCGTCGCACAGCTTGACCACCGAGTCGCACCATGCCGGACTAAGAAAATTCTGCACCATCAGAAGTCCGGGCGGAACGGTGTTGTCCGTAATGATGCGTCCGTCCGGCATTCCCGGCAGAGCGTTGCGCCACTCAGGCGGCTTGATCGGCCGACCCTTGAGAAATCCATGATCATCGAATTCGGTCATCTGCGCGGCTCAAATTCGGGAATGCGGGGCGAGGGCGGCGTCGTGTCCCGGTCACGTGGGACCCGCAAGCTTCGGCGCGACATACCAGCGGGCCGCAATCGCGGCTTTCTCGAACTTCGAGAGGCATACGGCCGCGCCGATCTTTTCCCAGCCGCGCGCCTCCAGCCGCTGCAAATACGTCTCGTAAACGCCCATCATCAAGAGAGCGGGCCGAACGACGCGCCAGTCGAGCGCCTTGAGCGCCCTGCGCGCGTCCGCGAACTTCGCGCGGGCCACGGCGCCGAGGTCACGCCCGACCAAGGCGAGCGCCCCGCTCCGTTCCCTCCCGATGAGATCAAGAACGGCTTGCGCCGTCAAAGGCGCTCCGTGCTTCTCCAGGAGCTCCCTTGGCAGATATAACCTGCCGATCGCGGCGTCCTCACCGACATCGCGCAGAATGTTCGTCAGTTGCAGCGCATCGCCGAGCGAGAGCGCGAAGTCGCGCGAGGCCTCGCCTTTCGGCGCCCCGAAAGTCGGCATCGACAGCATGCCGACGGCGCCGGCGACCCGTCGCGTATAGGCGAGCAGGGTCTGCATGGAAGGCGCGACGATGGGACCCGCGGCGTCCATCTCCATCCCCTCGATAATGAGCAGAAACTCGTTGCGATCCAGACCGTAGCGCCGCACCGGCCCCATGAGGGCGATTCCTGCCGGCGACGTCGGCGCGCCT
>CAYTVQ010000334.1:0-2615 GCA_964441615.1 uncultured Caulobacterales bacterium
ATGTCCGGCGCGCCGATCATGATGGGAACGAACCAGTTGCCGAAGCCGCCGATCATGGCCGGCATCACCATGAAGAAGATCATGATGAGCCCGTGATAGGAAATGAGCACGTTGTAGAAGTGCTCGGCCGCCGCCTCATCCGGCCCGACAATTCCGGTGAGAATTTGAATGCCCGGCTCGGCGAGCTCCCAGCGCATGAGGCCGGACATGGCGCCGCCGATGATCCCCGCAAGGATCGCGAAGATCAGATAGAGCGTGCCGATGTCCTTGTGGTTGGTGGAATAGAGCCAGCGCACCAGAAACGGCGGTTTGTGATCATGGGCGTGCTCGTGGCCATGCCCTGCCCCGGCGTGGTCGGTTCGATGCGCGGAATCTGCGGATGAATGAGCCATATGCGCGCCCTCAATTCAGTTGTGGATTATCTGACGCGACGGTTTGCGCGGTCGCGGACTGCGGCTCGGACGCCGCGGCGAAGGTCTGAGGCGCGATCTCGGCGGCAGCCACCCCCGGCGGAACAAGGGCGCCGCAGACCGGCTCGGCGCGCCGCTGCTCGTCGGTTCGTTCGATCGCGTATTCTGTCTGACGCGTCCGGATCCAGTTACAGAAGGCCTCGCGCGAAACCACCTCAACCCCGATCGGCATCGCTGAGTGCTTGACGCCGCAAATTTCGGAACACTGTCCGTAATATACGCCCTCGCGATCGGCCTTGAACCAGGTCTCGTTAATGCGTCCCGGCACGGCGTCGATCTTGATGCCGAAATTCGGAAGCGCCCAGGAGTGAATGACATCCGAGCCCGTAGTGGTCACGCGGATGGTCTCGCCGACAGGAACCACCACGCGATTGTCGACCTCGAAGCGATAGAGAGCCGGCGTCGTCTTGTCCTTCGGCATCATGTTGGACACGAAGTCGAAATCGCCGAAGTCTGGGTAGGCGTAGGTCCAGTTCCACTGGTTGCCGATCACCTTCAGCGTCACCGACGGCGCCAGCGCAATTTCAGCGTTTTCGTCGCCGCCGAAGAGACCATTCGACCCAACGATGCTGCGCCCCGCCGTAATCACAATCTGCTCGCCAGCCGCAAGGGGTTGCTTCAGCGTCACCGTAACGTCGCTCTCTCCAAGGCCGGCAAGCGTATAGTCGGCGCCCCGCCTTAGGCGCCGTTCCCCGGCAGGCGAGGCGACGGCGACCATCACATGTTCGGGCCGCGCCAGGCGGCGCGTTTCAGGGAAGTCGTTCTTGATGGCGAATTCGGTCGTGACGCCGTCGCCGTCGGCGATGATGCGCTTGCCGTCCGGGATGACGTCTTCCTTGTAAAGGAGATCGAACGAGAAGAGCGCGATGAACACCAGGATCAGGATCGGGATCCCGGTCCAGATCACTTCAAGAAGCGTGTTGTGGCTGAACTGTTGCGGCTTCGGGTTCGCCTTGGCGTTGAACCTCATGATGATCCACAGGAGCAGCGCCAGAACGAAGAGGCAGATGACCGTAATGATCGGCATCAGGATCCAGTTGTGGAAAAAATGGATCTCCTCGGCGACCTTGGATGCGGCGGGCACCAGCGCTATGCCCCGATCCTCGGGCAGCGCCCAGGCGGCGCCGCCAACTAGTGTCGGTAGCAGCAGCGCCGCCCCCGCGAGTCCCGTCCGCATTTGCTTCATGACATCCTCAAGAAAAGTGCGGCGCGCCCCCAGCCGGAGATCGCGCAGGTCCCATTTGACAGCGAAGTCGGGCGGCTTTTACCCCCGTTGGCGCAAGGCGTCACCCGCGACCTTTACGGAAAAATGGTCGCAGCGTTCGGTGCTTGGCCGGGATCCGGCATGTCACACGAAGCGGCGGCGCGGAATTCATTGATGGCCTCTGCGGACGCCTATATCTAAGCCGCCATGACCCGCTCCTACTTCTTCGATGGGACCGATCTCGATCCCGCCCGAACGCAGACCATTCTCGATGACGCCCTCAAGGGCGCCGATGACGGCGAGCTCTATCTCGAGCACAGCCAGTCGGAAGCGTTCGTTTTCGACGACAACCGCCTCAAGACCGCGAGCTACAATATTGAGCAGGGATTTGGCCTTCGCGCCGTCGTCGGCGAAACTACCGGTTTCGCGCACGCCTCCGACCTTTCCGAAGCTGCGCTGAAACGCGCCGCTTCCGCGGTTCAGGCTGTGAAGTCCGGTCACAGCGGCGCGATTGCCGCAGGACCGGCGCGGACCAATGCGAAACTCTACACGGACGAGAACCCCCTCTCCCCCGTCCCCTTCGCCGAAAAGGTCAGACTCCTGGAAGCGGTCAACGCATACGCCCGCGCGAAAGACCCCCGCGTGCGTCAGGTGTCGGTGTCGCTCTCGGGCGAATGGTCGGCCGTCGAGATCGTGCGGCCGGGCGGGGAAATCATTCGCGACTTCCGGCCGCTCGTCCGATTCAACGTCTCCGTGACGGCGGGCGAAGGCGCTCGCCAGGAGTCGGGGTCCTTCGGGGCCGGCGGACGCGAGCATTACCAGCGTTATTTATCGCCGGAGGCGTGGCAGGCCGGCGTCGACGAGGCGCTGCGCCAGGCGCTCGTCAATCTTTCCGCCGAGCCGGCGCCCGCAGGTGAAATGGAAGTCGTGCTGGGACCGGG
>CAYTVQ010000335.1:0-2606 GCA_964441615.1 uncultured Caulobacterales bacterium
CCTCGAACGCGTCGCGCGCGACGAAGCGGCCCTCGCCGAGGATCACGTCGACGCCGAGCGAGCGGAAGCGCTCGGGGCTGTCGTGCGGCTCGATGCCGCGGATGACCGACGCGACGCGCTCCATCACGGCGGCGAGATCCGGATTTGGTTCGTGCGGCGAAAGCGCCCAGCGGTCGGCGTGGCGCATCGCGTGCGCGACCTGCGCCGACTTGATGAGGGTCTTGGAGGGGACGCAGCCGGTCCACAGGCAGTCACCGCCCAGCCGGTGCTTCTCGACGAGCGCGACCTTCGCGCCGAGCGCGGCGCCGCCGGCGGCGACGACGAGCCCGCCGGCGCCGCCGCCGATCACCACGATGTCGAAAGCCGGTCGTGCCAACTGTGCCTCCGTTCTCGGTGTCCGCGGCCGGCTTCGGGTCGGTCGTCGCCGATGCGAAGATCTTACATAGCGGGTTCGCCGACAATGCATTAGAATACGCGCCATGTCACCACGCGGTACTGCGTTCATCGGTTGCCTCACGACCATGTTGGCGGCGCTCTCCGCGCCGAGCCTCGCTGCCCCGGCCGACTTCGACGCTGCCTTCGGCGAGAACGGCATCGTCGAGCTTGCGCATTCCCGTTCTTCGCGCGTGATCCAACTCGCCCGGGCACCGGGGGGCATGTACGCAGTGGTCGAAGCGACCGAGGCGCCTGTCGATCGGTGGTTGCACCGGGTCGACGACGACGGGCGCGCCACGACTTCTTTCAACGGGGGATTGCCGGTTTCGCTCGATCGCGTCGACTGCGCGGGATCGGCGGGAGCATGCTCGTTCCCGCGGGTCGCCCTGGCTGCGGATGGCAAGGTCGTCGCGGCGGGGTTCATGGGCGAAGGCGCGACCCGGCAGCTAGCCGTGGCGCGCTGGAGTGGCGCTGGTGTTCCCGACGGGACTTTCGGGACGGCCGGTGTCGCGTTGGGACTCGCTGCCGACGACTGGACCGAGGAGCTCGTCAGTGTCGCGGTCGGCGACGACGGTTCGGTATGGGTCGTGACGGCCGCGACGCAACGTTCGGGCGAGGACTTCGGGCCTGTGGTTTACCGATTCCGGCCGGACGGAATGCCGGACGAGGCGTTCGGCGACAACGGGCGGCGCGCGGTGAACGTGCCGGTCATCGCCGGCGCCGCGGTCCTGCAGCCAGACGATCGCCTGATGGTCGCCGGCAGCGGCTATCAACGGAACGGCGAAATGGTCGCCGTACTGTTTCGCCTGACGCCGCAAGCGGAGATCGACGGTTCCTACGGGCGGGAAGGTTTCTATGTCTCGTCTTCGCAGCCCGCGATCGGCGTTTCCTCGCTCGAGATGCTTCCCGACGGCACCGCCATGATGGCCGGGTTCACGGGTTCGATCGTCGGTCAGTACGGGATGGCGTGGTGGATCGAGGCGGACGGATACTCGGAGGTCTTCCACTTCGGTGCATCCGGCCTCGGACTCGGGGCAGTGAACGCCGGCGCACGCCATGTCATCGTCGCCACCGTGAGTGATCGGCAGCATGGTCTGCTCCAGATCGGCGCGAGCTTCGTCGAGCCCTTCGGGCTGGAGGGACGAACGTTCGCCCAGGCGATCGCGCATCGGCGTACGCCGACGCAGGCATTCGACTACACGTTCGCCCCTTCGTCGAGGGCACCGATCTGGCGGCGCTTCGGCATGGTGCCGGCGCCGGGGGCATTCGTGACCGCAGGCGGCCAGATCGTGTTCGGCGCATCGGTCGAGCATGCACCGGTGCGGGACGCGCCGGGCTCGGCATGGCGTCCCGTGTCATCGCCGGTCATCGTTCGTTTGCGCGGCGGCAGTCTGCCGTCACCTGTGACGTTCGCGACCAACGAGGTCGTCGAATACGTTCACAACGTGACGGGCCACTACTTCATCACAGCCTATCCGCACGAGATCGCCGCGCTGGATGTGCTCGAGCCCGGGGTGACGGAATGGACACGCACCGGCCGGGGCTTCGTCGTCTTCGGGTCCTCCAATGACGTGGAGTCGGGGACGGGAGGCAATCTGGCCAGGGTCTGCCGCTTCTTCAGCGGAAGTTCCTTCGCCCCGCGTTTCTCGCACTTCTACACACCGTACTCGAAGGAGTGCCAATCGCTGATGCAGGGCGCTGAATGGACCTACGAGGGGCGGGTGTTCGACGTCGGCTTCCTGGACGCCGGTCCCGTCGGTTCGCGAGGTTGCCGTCCCGAGCGCATCCCTCTTTACCGGGCGTACAACAACAGGATCAGCGGTGCGCCGAACCATCGGTACACGATTGATGCGGGCGATCTCGACCGGATGATCGCAGCGGGATGGACGTTCGAAGGCGAGGCGGCGACGCGCGTGTTCGCATGCGTTCCACCGCACCTGCCGTGATGCGGCTTCAATGAAAGTCCCGCGACTTCGTGGGTAGCGACCCGAGCATCGGCGTGAGGTCGACGAGCCGCCCCGCGATCAGGTGGACGACGTCGCCCTCGCGCTCGACCTTGCCGTAGACGGCGAGCAAGCGTGATCCGAGGAGCTCGCGGCGCTGGCGATCGGAGAGGTCGCGCCAGACGATCACGTTGGTGCTGCCGGTCTCGTCCTCGAGCGTGACGAACA
>CAYTVQ010000336.1:0-2585 GCA_964441615.1 uncultured Caulobacterales bacterium
GCGATTGCGCGCGCGCTCGCCAACAGGCCGAAAATTCTGCTGGCTGACGAGCCGACCGGCAATCTCGACCCCAAGACGGCCGACAAGGTGTTGGACGAGCTGCTGGGCCTCGTCCGGTCCGAAGGCCTCGCGGCGCTCATCGCCACCCACGACGCCCGACTCGCGCGGCGGCTTGACCGCATCGTGATCATAAAGGATCAGCGCCTGGTCGAAGCCTCCTCCCAGGAAGCGGCGCTCGGCCAATAGCCGCGGCTGGCACGAAATTCGCTAGGAAACTGTGGGAAATAGGGCCTTGCGGGGACGACCGATTTCGCCCATGAGATGAAAAGCGCGGACCGGATTTTCTCTTTTGAAGCCTTGACCGTTTCGCGCTAGAAATGTTACGATCTGTTTAGTCTCTTACCTTGGGGGAAGACATGAAGCTCGTTCTGGCCGCTGCGGCGGCGACCTTAGCCTTGGTCGGCGTCGCAAGCGCCGCGCCGATGACGATCGGCGGCGTTAATTTCGATACGTCCAACGGTGTCGTCGAAGCCAAGCTCGCTGCGGGCGATTCGACCCCGCTGCCGGGCCGCCCGAGCGTCGGCTCGGATATTAACGGCGTCGAAGGCTTCAAGATCGGCACGACTGCGCTCGACGAGTTCGAACTGCGAAACAATGGCACTGACGATGACGATGTGCTGTCGCTTCTGTTTGCAAATCCCATCATCAACGGCGCCGGCTCCTGCGTCGCCTCGCCGAATGGCGGCGTAAATGGTCCTGCCAACGCAGCCGCCTATGCGGGCTGCGATCTGCTCGTTTTCGAAGTGTATAATCAGTCGGACAGCCCCACGGTTGCGCTGACCCTCGCAAGCGCCATGCTGCCGAACCAGCCGAGCCCGCCAAACTCTATCCTCGGCGTGCTGTTGTCATTCCTCCAGTTTGACGTCGATGGCGATGGCGATCTCGATGGTCTGACCATCTGGGGCTTCGACCTGACGGGCCTCAACATCGCGGTTGGCGCTGCGGCGACCAATCCACTCTTCCTCGGCCGCGACCAAGGCACGCCGGATATTGGCGCGGTGGTGGGCCTCAACTTTGCACCGCCGGTGATCCCTGTTCCTGCCGCCCTTCCGCTATTCCTCGCCGGCCTTCTTGGGTTTGGCATGGCGGCGCGCAAGAAAACGGCGAAGTAGTCGCCGGGCTCCCTTCAAGGTTTGAATGACCCGCCGGCGCTCCCGGCGGGTTTTTTCTCTGGAGGGTCGCCGCCGGACCGACGCGCCGCTATAAGGCCCCGACATTTCGGGAGGACCCTGTGGCGCCGGATTTCAGAAGCCGTCTGATCAATCCCCTCCTGGTGGCCGACATCCTGCGCGAGCAGGCGGCGCGCCATCCAGGTCGCGTGGCGCTGCGCTTCGAGGGCCGCGACTCCACATTTGAAGAGCTCGAATCGCGTTCGAACCGGGCCGCCAACGCCCTGCTGGCGCGGGGCCTCAAGCCTGGCGACCGGTTAGCCTGGATCGCCCGCAATCTTGGCGTCTTCTGGGACGCCTTCTTTGGCTGCGCCAAGGCCGGGATCGTCATGACTCCGCTCAACTGGCGCCTCGCGCCTGCCGAGATCGCGACGATTCTGGTCGATGCGCGGCCGAACCTGCTGGTTGGGGAGCGCGCCTTTCTGGACGCCTTGCGGGGCGCCGGCGCCCCGCAGCTTCCCACGCTGGTGCTTGAAGAGAATGGCGAAGACAGTTTCGAGCGCATGATCGCCAGGGGCGACGATGCACGCCCCGATCACGTGCCGCACCAGAAGGATCCCGTGGTCCAGCTCTACACCAGCGGCACGACAGGTCTGCCCAAGGGCGTCGTTCTGCCGAACCGCTGCTATTTTGCCTCGGGTGCGGCCGGAATCGAGGCGGAGATCCTCGTGCCGCAATACGAGAACGAATCGGCGCTGCACGCCCTCCCTCATTTTCACATTGCGGGCGTAAATTTCGGCCTGATGGCGATGGCGCGGGCCATGCCGGTCATTCAGCATCGCAGCTTCGATCCTGCGGCCCTCGTCGCCGAGGCGCAGACAGGAACGCCCCTCAATTCTTTCTTCGTGCCGGCGATGATCCTCATGATGCTGGAGGCGGCGAAGGCGGCTCAAAAACCGCTGACCAGTTTCGCCAGCATTTCCTATGGAGCGGCGCCCATGCCCGAACCCTTGCTCGATGCCGCCATGGCCGCGATGCCGCGGGCGCGCTTCACGCAATTCTATGGCATGACCGAAACGACGGGCAGCGCGACCTGGCTTTCGCATGATGACCATGCCCCCGGCAGGCCGCAGCGCGTCTCGGCTGGAAGGCCGCTGCCGGGAAACGCTATCCGGATCTGCGATCCCGAGACCGGCGCGGAATTGCCTCAGGGCGCGCTGGGCGAGATCCATTTGCGAACGCCGGCATGCATGGACGGCTATTGGGCCAACCAGGAAGCGACCGCCGCCGCGATTGACGGCGGCTGGTATCGAACCGGGGATGCGGGCCGGTTTGACGAAGGCGGCTATCTCTACGTTCTGGATCGCGTGAAGGACATGATCATATCCGGCGGCGAGAATATCTACCCGGCTGAAA
>CAYTVQ010000337.1:0-2582 GCA_964441615.1 uncultured Caulobacterales bacterium
GACGTCCTCGCCCGTCGCCTTTTCGATGCCTTCAAGGCCCGGCGAGGAATTGACCTCCATCACCACCGGCCCATGATTGGAGCGCAGCATGTCGACGCCGCAGACATTGAGGCCCATGGCTTTGGCGGCCGCGATCGCGGTCTCCCGCTCGGCCGGCGTCACCCTGACCTCTTCGGCCGAGCCGCCGCGATGGAGATTGGACCGGAACTCGCCCGCCTTGCCCTTGCGCTTCATGGCGGCGACGACCTTGCCGCCGACGACGAGGCAGCGGATGTCCTCGCCATTCGCCTCCCTGATGAACTCCTGCACCAGAATGTCGGTATCGACTCCCCCGAAGGCCTCGATGATCGAGACTGCGGCCTGCCTCGTCTCGCCGAGAATGACGCCGATGCCTTGGGTGCCTTCGAGCAGCTTGATGACGACCGGCGCGCCGCCGACGAGTTCGAGCAGTTCATCCGGGTCCGATGTTTTATGCGCAAAGACTGTAACAGGAAGGCCGACGCCTTTCTTCGCCAGCAATTGCAGGCTTCTGAGCTTGTCGCGCGAGCGCGAGATCGCGACGGATTCGTTCAGGGGGTAGACGCCCATCATCTCGAACTGGCGCAGCACCGCCGTGCCGTAGAACGTCACCGAGGCGCCGATGCGCGGGATGACCGCGTCGAATCTCGGAAGCTCCTCGCCCTGATAGAAGATCGAGGGCCGGTGGGAGGCGATGTTGATGTAGCACTTGACGTGGTTGATGACGTCGATGTCGTGTCCTCTTGCGCGGGCCGCCTCGATGAGGCGCAGATGCGAATAGAGGCTGGCGTTCTGGCACAGCAAGGCGAGCTTCATCTTGAGACTTACCGCTGGAACTTTCCAAGCCGGAAGGAGCGCCCCGGCTCGATCACATAGGACTTTTTCAGCGCGTCGCGGCCGAGGAGCAAGCGAAATCCCATGGCGTCGCGATTGGTCAGTGACAGTTCGATGACGGACGCCTTGACGCCGAGCTTCAGTTTCGTGCGGATGACGTAGCGCTCCTCCGTTCCGCCGTTCGAGCTCTTGATGCGCCGGCGCGCGATCACCGGCGCGGCGCAGCGGATTTCGGGACGCTTCTTCTTCTGGATCGGATGCAGCGCGAACGCGACAAAGAGCACGCCGCCGCGCTCATGCGGCGTGATGTCGAAGGCATGCAGCGCGCTCGTCTTGGCGCCGGTGTCGATCTTGGCCTTGATGTGTCTGACGCCGAGCTCGGGGAGCGCGGCCCATTCGCGCCAGCCGATCGTCTGCGGCGCAGGTTTGGGTTTTGCGCGCTCCGTCATGACGCACGCCTCCCCCCCTCTTCGAGGGGGGGCAGGGGGGGAGCGGCCGCGACCGCCGCCTCAGATATGCAGGGCATGGCCGAGCGTGCGGAGCGCCGCTTCCTGGAAAGCTTCGCCGAGTGTCGGATGCGCGTGGATGGTTCCCGCGACATCCTCAAGGCAGGCGCCCATTTCGATGCCGAGCCCGAAGGCGGTCGAAAGTTCGGAAACGCCTCTGCCCACGGCCTGCACGCCAAGGACCAGATGCGTGTCGGCGCGCGCGACAATGCGCACGAAGCCGTCCTCGGCCTCCATGCTCATGGCGCGGCCATTGGCGCTGAAAGGAAAGATCTGCGTCTTGATGTCGTGGCCGGCTGCTTTCGCCTCCTCCGGCGAGAGTCCGGCGACGACGACCTCAGGATCGGTGAAGACGATCGCCGGAATGACGCGCTTGTCCCAGCGGCGGCGATGGCCGGCGACGATTTCCGCAACCATCTCGCCCTGCGCCATGCCGCGGTGCGCGAGCATGGGCTCGCCCGCGACATCGCCTATGGCGTAAATGCCGGACATGGACGTGCGGCACTGGTCGTCGATCTTGATCGCCCGCCCCGCCATGTCGAGCGCCAGCTCCTCGCGGCCCCAGCCTTCGGTCGCCGGCCTGCGCCCGACGGTCACGAGTATTTTGTCCGCAGGCAGCGTTTCCTCCTCGCCGTCCGCCTTTTCGATGACGAGACCCTTGCCTTTTCTCGCGAGGCCCTTCGCCTTGGCCGACAGATGCAGGTGAACGCCGAGGGTCTTGAGGCGCTTGAGCACCGGTCTTGTCAGTTCCGCATCGTAGAGCGGCAGGATGCGGTCCATGGCTTCGACCACGGCCACCTTGCTCCCGAACTTCGCCAAGGCCGTCCCGAGTTCGAGGCCGATATAGCCGCCCCCGACCACGACGAGGTTTTTCGGCGGCTCTTTCAGATCGAGCGCCTCGGTCGAGGAGATGACGTCGCCCCCGAAGGGGAGGAAAGGGAGTTCCACCGGGACCGAGCCGGTCGCGATGACGACGCTTTCGGCGCGGACGACCTCAAGGCCCCTGTCGGTCTTCACTTCCACGGTCTTGCCGTCGCGGAAGCGGGCCGTCCCGTTCAGCACACGGACTTTCGACTTCTTCAGGAGCGCGCCGACCCCGCCGGTGAGGCGCCTGACGATCCCGTCCTTCCATCTCACGGTCTCATTGAGGTCGATCTCCGGCGTCTTCACCCTGACGCCGATGGCGGAGCCCTTCGCCCAGGCCTGCGCCTTCTCGAATTCGTC
>CAYTVQ010000338.1:0-2579 GCA_964441615.1 uncultured Caulobacterales bacterium
AGCGCCAGAATTTCGCCGGCCTCCACGCGGAAGGACGCCTCAAGCGGAATGGGCGCCGCGGCGCGCATCATCACCTCAAGGGCCATCAGGACAGCCTCCGCCCGATACGCGCCGACAGCATGAAGGTCGCCGCGATGGTGATGAGCGAGATGGCGACCAGCGTCGCCGACATGACGCCGGCGCCAGCCATGTCGAAACTCTGCACACGGTCATAGATGGCGATCGCGATCGTCCTGGTTTCGCCGGGGATCGCGCCGCCGATCATGAGGACGACGCCGAATTCGCCAAGCGTATGAGCAAAGGTCAGAACCATCGCCGTCAGCACGCCCGGCCATGCGAGCGGGAGCTCAACAAGGAAGAGACTGCGCAAGGGCGACATGCCGCAGCAGGCGGCGGCCTCCCGCACCTCCGCTGGAACCGCCTCGAAGCCGCGCTGCGCGGGTTGTATGGCGAAGGACAGGTTGAAGAGGACCGAGGCGACGACGAGACCCTCGAAGGTGAAGACCAGCTGATGTCCGAAGACGTCTTGCCAGACGGCGCCGACAGGGGAATTTCGACCGAGGGCCAGCAGCAGATAGAAACCGAAGACCGTTGGCGGCAGCACGAGCGGCAGCATCACCAGCGCTTCGACAAGACCTTTGGTTCGAAAGCGCGCATAGGCGAGCCAGCGCCCGGCGAGGACTGAAACCGGGAGCAGGATCGCCATTGTCCAAAGGGCGAGGTTCAGCGAGAGGAAGAGCGCGGTCCAGTCCAAGATCAGCCCTCGTCCGGAAGGACAAAGCCGTAGGACTTCATGATCTCGCGGGCCTTCGGGGTCCTCATATAGGCGTAAAATCCCTCCGCTGTCGGACCTGCGCGCGCCAGCAGCGCCATACGCTGAAGCAGCGGCTCGTGCCAGTCATGGGGAATGAGTGCAAATGCGCCTTGCGCGCGCACCTCCGGCGCCAGCGCGAGGGAGTAGGCGATGACGCCCCCGGCAGCGTTGCCTGAGAGCGCGAATTGCGCCGCCTGACTGACATTCTCGCCGAGCACAAGATGGGGCCGCAGCTTCTCCCACAGACCGCGATGCGCCAGCGCCTCCTGCGCGCGCAGTCCATAGGGCGCGTGCTCGGGATTGGCGATGGCGAAGCGGGAGATCGCGCCGGCGTCGAGCATCGCCGCGAGATTGTCGAGGTTCTCGTCGGGCCTCAAGGGAGAGCCGTGCGGCGCCATGAGCACGATGCGGCCCTCCGCGTAGAGATGCCCCTCGTCGCGCAAATAGCCGTCCCTGTATAGATCGCGAATGAATTTCTCATCGGCGGCCATGAATATCTGAAACGGCGCGCCTTCGCGGATCTGCGCGGCGAAGCTCCCCGTCGAACCGAAGGAGAGCTTCACCTTCCTGCCCGTGTCCGCCTCGAAGGCGGCGGCGATTTCGGTCAGGGCGAATTTGAGATCTGCGGCGGCGGCGATGACGGGAATGTCAGGGTCCGGAGCGTCTGGTCGCTTCCACACAAGCAGGGCCGCGACGAAGATCGCCGCCGAAAGAAGGGCGAGCACAAGGACGGATCGGGGCGGTCCCTGCGCGATCATGGGCCGCCAAACCTGCGCGACTGTGCGACTGGCCGGGGCTCAGACAGGCGATGGCGCCGAAGATTGCAACCTTGCGGGCGGATGGCGCCCGGGGGATGCAACCCGCCGGGGATGTCCTCAAGCGCATTTTTCATGGCGCTGAATTTGCCCTATCCTTGGGGGCGGTGCGAGGGGGCAAGGTTGCCGGACGTCTTCATTTCCTACAGCCGGAAAGATCGTCCGCTTGCGGAAGCGATGGCGGCGCAGCTTGCGCGCCTTGGCCTCGACGTCTGGTGGGACCGGGACCTTCTCGCCGGCGAGGACTACCGAAAGAAGACGGCCGGCATCATCACGCAGGTCGCTGTCGCCATCGTCATCTGGTCGCGCCGGTCCGTCGATAGCGAGTGGGTGGTGGGCGAGGCGTCGGCCGCGCGCGAGCGCAGGGTTCTCTTGCCCGTGAGCGCCGACGGGGTGACGCCGCCGCTTGATTTCCGTGGCCTGAATACAATCGACATGGCGTCATGGGCCCCGGGCGACCTGCTGCCGCCAATGCTCCTGAAGGCGATCAGCGAAAGGACCGGCCGGCTCCTCTCCGAGGACATGCAGGCGGCCCCTCAGGAGGGCATGGGGCGGTTCTCGAAAGTCATTGCGCGGTCATGGTTCGCCGATTTCGAGTGCCTGCTGTTTTCGTTCATAGGGCAAGGATTCGCATCGGCGATTACGAACATTCCGCTCGCAATCCATCAGGACAAGCTTCCAGACGCAGCCGCATTCGGCATCGCCTGTCTCAATGCGGTCATTACGGCCGCCGTCATCATGCGGCCGGCGCTGGTGACGAAGCGCCTCGCCGTCGCCGTCGTCTGGTTCGCCGTCGCGACCGCGATCGGAGTTGTCGGGTTCTATGTCACGGGGTCGCTCTGGCGAGCGCTGGCGATAGGCGAATACCTGACCTTTGTCGGCTTTTGGGGGCTTGGCCTGCTTCTCGTGCTCGACGCCGCGAGGCGTGCGGCGCCCAACGCCTGAGCGCC
>CAYTVQ010000339.1:0-2550 GCA_964441615.1 uncultured Caulobacterales bacterium
CCGGCTCTTCCTCGAGCTTGACCTTGTGGCCCCAGAGGCGGTGCACGTGCCAGAGCACGTCGTCGCGGGTCTTCTGGTCGAGCGTCCGGCCGTTATGGACGGTGTGGCGGAGCGTCAGCATGCGGTCGCCTTCGAGGTCGGCTTCGACGACCTGGATGTTCGGCTCGTGCATGCCGAGATCGTATTGCGCGGCGAGTTTCTCGCGCAGGCGCCTGAAGCCGCCCTGGTTGTGGATCGCTGAAATCTCGACATGCGTCTCTTCGCTGTCGTCATGAACGGCGAATAGGCGGAGGTTCCGCATCACGGTCGGCGAGAGATATTGCAGGATGAAGCTCTCGTCGCGGTAATTGGCCCAGGCGTCCTTCAGCACCGCGCGCCAATCGCCTTTTCCAGCGAACTCCGGAAACCAGTCGCGATCCTCCGCAGTCGGATTCTCGCTGATGCGGCGGATGTCCTCCATCATCGCGAAGCCGAGCGCGTATGGGTTGACGCCGGAATAGCGCGGATCGTCGAAATCCGGCTGGAAAACGACCGAGGAGTGCGAGTGGAGGAACTCCATGATCGCGCCCTCGGAAATCTGGCCGCGCGCGTAGAGCTCGTTCAGAATGTAATGGTGCACGAAGGTGGCGCAGCCCTCGTTCATCACCTTGGTCTGGCGCTGCGGATAGAAATACTGTGCAATGTTGCGCACGATCCGCACCAGCTCGCGCTGCCAGGGTTTGAGGACCGGCGAGGCCTTCTCGATGAAGTAGAGGATGTTCTCCTCGGGCAGCTTGATGTCCTTGACCTCATTGGCGCGCTCCTCGATGTCTGCATCGTCCTCTTCGACATTTGGCAGCGTCCGCCAGATGTCATTGAACGTCTTCTGCTCGTGTTCGGCGCGCGCCGCCTTGCGCGCCAGCTTGTCGGATTCCGATAGGCGCGGCGGCCGCCGGTAGCGGAAGACTCCCTGATCCATCAGCGCATGGGCGGCGTCGAGGATGCGCTCGACTTCGTCAAGACCGTATTCGTCCTCGCATCTTGCGACATATTTCTTGGCGAAATCCAGATAAGAGAGGATGCCTTCGGCGTCCGTCCACTGACGGAAGAGATAATTGTTCTTGAAGAAATGGTTGTGGCCGAAGCAGGCATGCGCCATCACAAGCGCCTGCATGGTCATGGTGTTTTCTTCCATGAGATAGGCGATGCACGGATCGGAATTGATCACGATCTCGTAGGCGAGGCCCTGATAACCGCGCTGATAGAGCTGCTGGTCGCGCGCGAAGTGCTTGCCGAAGGACCAGTGCCGGTACATGAGCGGCATGCCATGGCTCGAATAGGCGTCGAGCATCTGCTCCGATGAGATGATCTCGATCTGATTGGGATAAACGTCGAGTCCAAGATCCTTCAGCGCGATCTCCTCGATCGCGTTGTAGACGGTCTTCAGACGCGCGAAGTCCCAGTCATTGTCGGGATAGAGCAGCGCGGAGGGTTTGCCGGCGACTGCGGCGTTCATGCGGCCTCCTTCGCGTCCTTTGAGAAGAGCTCCCGGAAGACTGGGAATATGTCCTGCGGCCTCGCGATGCGTGTCTGCGCGAAGTTCGGCCATTTGGGCGCAAAGACCCGGTAGGCGCGCCAGAGCTCGGCGCCGGAATCCGCATCCGAAAAGACCTCGAGCTCGCGCTCGTCGAGAATCTCGATATAGGCATAGTACTGCGAGATCGGCATCACTTCCTCGTCGAGCATCTCGACACAGCGCTGCGCGTCGCCGGACTGCGTGAAGCCATCGGAGGCCTGCGCGACATAGATGTTCCATTCGGACGGCGAATAGCGCTCGCGCTGCACTTCGAGCATTTTTTCGAGCGCGGTCGAAACGACGGTGCCGCCAGACTGGCGAGAATAGAAGAATGTCTCCTCATCCACTTCCTCGGCGTGATGGGTGTGGCGGATGAAGACGACATCCACCCGCTCGTAGCGCCGCTTCAGAAACAGGTGCAGCAGCATGTAGAAGCGCTTGGCGAGATCCTTCTCGCGCTCGCCCATGGAGCCCGAAACGTCCATCAGGCAGAACATGACGGCGGCGGTCGTTTCGACCGGCGTCGGCTGAAAGGCGTTGTAGCGCACGTCAAGAGGGTCGATGAAGGGCACGTAGCGCCGGCGCTTCTCCATCGCCTGCAGCCGATCGACGATCTCCAGTTTCTCGGCGATCTCCTCCTCCGACGGCTGCGCGATTGCCTCAAGCGCGAACAGCCGCGCTTTTAGGTCGTTCATTTCAGCGGTCGAGGGGCGGCGCAGCGCCAAGCGCCGGCCATGCGCGTTGCGCATGGTGCGGATCAGATTGATGTTCGTCGGCGAACCGGCGACCGTGAATCCGGCGCGGCGAAAGGCGGTCGATTTCAGCTCCTTGAGCGAGCGCTTGACCAGGTTCGGCAGCTCCAGGTCCTCGAAGAAGATGTCGAGAAACTCCTCCTGGGTGAGCGTAAACTGGAAGCTGTCTTCTCCCTCGCCATCCGGCGAGGCGTCCTTGCCCTTGCCCTTGCCGCCGCCCTTGGGCGGCTTCTTGATCTTGTC
>CAYTVQ010000340.1:0-2549 GCA_964441615.1 uncultured Caulobacterales bacterium
CGCCAGCCGCGGCGCCGGCCCCCATCGCGCCGATGAGCAAGAGGAACGCCGCCGCCATAGCCGATCGAAGCATTAACGCCTCCCTGCTGCTGTGCTTTCGGCCCGGTTGGGAATTGGAACGCCCGCCCTCCGCTCGGGGCCGGAGGGTGGAGTGTGGCGGGCGGGCCGGCTATGATGGCGCGCTGCAAGTCGCAGTGGACCCGGTAGCCGGATGAGCACCAATTTGCGAAGCGACCCGCCTGCGCAGCCCGCTCCGGCCAGGCGCCGCCTTTTCAGGGGCGAGGCCTCGCGAACCGCAATCAAGCTCGCCATCGCCAGCGTCATCGTCGGCGGCATCCTCGCCTTTCTCGGCGTTTCGCCCATCGGTTTCTGGCGGAGCGTGTTCGACAGCTTCAAGAATCTGCTGTCATTCATCGGCGATTCCGCCTGGGAGATCGTCGTCAATCTCTCAACCTATCTCGTCTTCGGCGCTCTGATCGTCGTGCCCGTCTGGCTGGTGATGCGGCTCCTGTCGAACCGCCGGCGCTAGCGCGGATCATCGCGCCGGGATGTCGGACGACGGCGCGCGGCCTGATGGCGGCGACCGACTGCGTCGCCGCGCCTGGCGCCAGTCCAAAGACCGAAGGCGTTGGGGCAGGAGGCCGCCCGCGCGGCTTGCATCGCGCCTTTCGGGCGCTATAGGTGGCGCATTCAGTCCTTCGGGACCGCCGACGCGGCGCCGCCTTAGCTCAGTTGGTTAGAGCGCTAGATTGTGGATCTAGAGGTCCCTGGTTCGAGACCAGGAGGCGGTACCACCCCAGAACCGGTCCCAAGAATCTGCGGGAAAGCGGGAGGGCTTCCAGGCGGCTTCATGCCGCTGGTTCGGCGGGAGCGCTGGCTTTCTCGGCCCTGGCGGCGGCGCGCTCCTTGGCCTTCGCTTTGGGCTCGGCCTTTTTCGGATTGTTGCCCCGCTCCCATTTGGCGAGGCCGTTGGCTGAGAGTATGCGGGCCATGCGATCGGTCGGCTGGGCGCCGACTTTCAGCCAGTATTTCACGCGCTCCTCATTGTATTGAACGCGCTTCGGATCATCCTTCTTCATGAGCGGATCAAACGTGCCAAGCTTTTCGATGAACTTGCCGTCCCGCGCTGCGCGACCGTCCGCCGCCACGATGAAGTAGAAGGGCTTCTTCTTCGCCCCGCCCCGGGCCAGCCTGATTTTAAGAGACATCTTCGTTCCTTTCCGTCGACTTATTGAATCGTTACTTCTTTCCAAAGCCGGGGAGACCGCCGCCGGGCGGCATCGGCCCCAGTCCCTTCATCGCCCGTTCGAGCGCCTCGAAATCGACTTCGTCCGTACCCGGGTTTTTCGGCGCGCCGAGCGCGGAGAGATCGGCCTTGCCGAGGCCAGGCAGGCCGCCTCCCATCCCCGGGAGTCCGCCCATCATCTGCTGCGCAAGCCCCTTCATGCCGCCCTTGCCCATCTTTTTCATCATGTCCGCCATCTGGCGGTGGGCCTTCAAGAGCTTGTTCACGTCCTGAACCGACGTGCCCGAGCCGGACGCGACGCGGATCTTGCGTTTGGCGTTCATGAGAGCAGGCTTCCGGCGCTCCTCTTTCGTCATGGAGCTGATGATCGCTTCCTGCCGTCGGATCTCCCTGTCGTCGAAGCCGCCGGCCTGATCGACCATCTTCTTGACCTTCCCCATTCCGGGGAGGAGGCCGAGGATCGCGCCCATGCCGCCCATCTTGCGCATCTGTCCGAACTGATCGGCGAGGTCGTCGAGATCGAACTCGCCCTTGGCCATCCTTTTGGCGGCCTTCTCGGCCTTGGCGAGATCCATCTCGGCGGCGGCTTTTTCGACAAGAGAGACGATGTCGCCCATGCCGAGAATCCGGCCCGCCATGCGCTCGGGCTCGAATATGTCCAGCGCGTCGAGTTTCTCTCCGACGCCGACGAACTTGATCGGCGCGCCGGTCACGGCGCGCATGGAGAGCGCGGAGCCCCCCCGAGCATCGCCGTCGATGCGGGTCAGGACGACGCCGGTGACCGGAACGCGCGACTTGAATTTCTCCGCCGTGTGCACGGCGTCCTGTCCGGTCAGCGCATCGACGACGAGCAGGGTCTCGATCGGACGGGCGAGGGCGTGGAGATCGGCAATCTCGGCCATCAACTGCTCGTCGATCGAGGTCCGGCCCGCGGTGTCGAGCATGACGACATCGAAGCCGCCGAGCCGCGCCGCCTCGAGCGCGCGCCGCGCAATGTCGAGCGGCGGCTGGCCCGCGATGATCGGCAGCGTCCTGACGTCCGCCTGCTCGCCGAGAACTTTCAGCTGCTCCTGCGCTGCCGGGCGGCGCGTATCAAGCGAGGCGAGGAGCACGCGCTTTTTCTCGCGCTCCTGGAGGCGCTTGGCGATCTTGGCGGTCGAGGTCGTCTTGCCCGAGCCCTGCAGGCCGACCATGAGGACCGGCGCCGGCGGGGCCATGGCGAGATTGAGCCTGCCCGCGTCGCGATCCGCCTCCGGTCCGCCGGCGAGAGTCTCGACCAGCACGTCGTGA
This sequence comes from uncultured Caulobacterales bacterium, assembly GCA_964441615.1. Taxonomy (GTDB): domain Bacteria; phylum Pseudomonadota; class Alphaproteobacteria; order Caulobacterales; family Parvularculaceae; genus Amphiplicatus. Next base: position 2,537 of record CAYTVQ010000340.1, read on the forward strand.
ACGATCTTCACGA
>CAYTVQ010000341.1:0-2528 GCA_964441615.1 uncultured Caulobacterales bacterium
GAGCGCCTCCATCACGTCGCGGTGCGCCTTGCCGGTCGTGATGATCCCGTAGCGCGCGCCACAGACGCCCCAGATGGCGCGGTCGATCGGATTGGCGCGCGCGAAAGCGAGAACCGCTTCCTTCTTGTCCTGCATGCGCCGTTCGATCTGCATGCCCGGGAGGTCGGGCCAGCGGAAATTGAGCCCGCCGGGCGGCGGCGCATAATCCGTGGGCATTCTGAATCTTGGCTGCGGAGCAAGGTCGATGCTGGCGCCGCTTTCCACAACCTCGGAGATCGCCTTGAAGCCGATCCAGAGTCCGGAGAAGCGCGAGGCGGCGTAGCCCCATAATCCGTAGTCGATATATTCATCGACATGCGCGGGATGAATGGTCGGCATGTACCAGGTCATGAAGGCGACATCGGACTGGTGCGACATGCTCGACGATGCGCAGCCGTGATCATCGCCGGCGACCACGAGCACGCCGCCATGCGGCGATGATCCGTAGGCGTTGCCGTGCCTGAGGGCGTCGCCGGCGCGATCGACGCCGGGCCCCTTGCCGTACCACAGCGCAAAGACGCCATCGACCGTGCTGTCCCGCTCCGCCTCGACCTGCTGCGTGCCAAGGACGGCGGTTGCGGCGAGGTCTTCATTGATGGCGGGAAGGAAGGTGATGTCTTCAGCGTCGAGAAACTTCTTCGCACGCCACAGCGCCTGATCGACGCCGCCCAGCGGGGAGCCGCGATAGCCCGAGACGAAGCCCGCAGTGTTCTTGCCGTTGGCGCGGTCAAGGCGGCGCTGGGCGAGGAGGATCGCGACCAGCGCCTGGCTGCCGGTCAGGAAGACGCGGCCCGCCTGGCGACGGTAGCGATCGTCCAGTTCATAAGTGTCGAGGCGCGCCGGCAGGCTCATGGGGAAGACTCCATGTTCAAAGCCCATCCTGCCGCAATTCCAGCACGAAATCCGATCGAAATCTGGCGATACGGCAGGGCATTTCTGTATTCTGTTTCAGAATTGGCAGAAAGCTGATATGATCGAATCATTTCTGGTAAACCATGGTTGAAGACGTGTCAGCGGCGGACCGCCGGCTTCTAGCGGCCCTTCAGGAGGACTGCCGCCAGTCGGCCCACGACCTTGCGGAGGCGGCCCGCATGTCGCCCGCGACCTGCTGGCGGCGCCAGAAGAATCTGGAGGCGCGAGGCCTTATCAAGGGCTATCGCGCCGTGCTCGATCGCGAAAAGCTCGGCCTCGCCGTGTCGGCCTATCTGCATGTCACTGTCGAGCGCCAGTTCGCCAATGTCATCGCCGAGATCGAAAAGAAGATCAAAGAGCGCCCCGAGGTGACCGAATGCTGCGCGACGACGGGCGACGCCGACTTCACCTTGCGCGTCGTGGCCCGGGACATCGCCGCCTATGACCGCTTCCTTCAGCGCTTTCTCGAGGAATTGCCGGGCATCGGCCAGGTACGGTCCTCGATCGTGCTGCGCGAGATCAAATCGACGACCAAATTGCCGCTGGACTGAGAGCTCTTCCGGTTCCAATTGTTAGGCATGATCGACAAGCCGCTCGTCATCGCCGGACGGACCTTCTCCTCGCGTCTCATTATCGGCACGGGGAAATACAAGTCCTACGAGGAGAATGCGCGCGCCGCGGAGGCTGCAGGCGCGGAGATGGTCACGGTAGCGGTGCGGCGCGTCAACCTGACCGACAGGGACAAGCCGCTGCTCGTCGATTATCTGAGTCCGAAGAAATTCACCTATCTTCCGAACACGGCCGGATGCTTCACGGCCGACGACGCCGTGAGGACCTTGCGCCTTGCGCGCGAGGCCGGCGGCTGGACTCTGGTCAAGCTCGAAGTGCTGGCCGACGCGAAGACGCTCTATCCTGACATGGAGGAGACGCTCAAGACCGCGAGACTCCTCGTGAAGGAAGGCTTCGAGGTCATGGTCTACTGTTCGGACGATCCGGTCTTCGCGCGCAAGCTCGAAGATGCGGGCTGCGCCGCGATCATGCCCCTTGGCTCCCTGATCGGCTCCGGGCTCGGCATCCTCAATCCTGTCAACATCCGCCTCATCGTGGAGCAGTCCTCCGTGCCCGTCATCGTCGATGCCGGCGTCGGCACGGCGTCAGACGCCGCGGTCGCCATGGAGCTCGGCTGCGACGGCGTCCTCATGAATACGGCGATCGCCGAGGCGAAGGATCCGATCCTGATGGCGTCGGCGATGAAGCACGCCGTGATCGCGGGGCGGCAGGCCTATCTTGCAGGGCGCATGGCGAAGAAGCGCTACGCCGATCCCTCGTCGCCGCTTGCAGGCCTCATCTGATGCGCATTTACCATGCGCCGTCGCCGGAAAGGGAAACGCGCCGGAACATATTCCCCTCACGGATGAAAATGATCCGCTCAGATACTTTCCTGTTGACTCGGGCGCTCATTTGATCTAGCCTTTCACGCTGAGGCGGCGAAGCTTCGCTGATGAAGCGGGCCCGGCCTTAGAAATCCGGTAAAGCTGGCGACCCTGAAGATCGGCGGATCAAGCCGCCTCTGATGC
>CAYTVQ010000342.1:0-2496 GCA_964441615.1 uncultured Caulobacterales bacterium
TTTGATGCGCAGCATGACCGCGCGCGCTGGCCCGCGCTGAAGGAGAAACTCGCCGCGCTTGTCCGGACGCGCGACCGCGCCGAGTGGGATGCAATCTTCGAGGGTACGGACGCCTGCGTCGCGCCAGTGCTGTCGCTCAAGGAGGCGCCGCTCCATCCCCACAACGCCGCGCGCGGGGCGTTCGTTAATGTCGAGGCTGACATCCAGCCGGCGCCGGCGCCGCGCTATTCGGCGACGAAAACCGATTCGCCCCGCCCCCCTGGACCCGCCGGCGCCGATGCGGCCGAGATTCTCGAACGGCTAGGAAAAAGCCGGAGCGATATTGCGGCGCTGCGATCCGCCGGAGTCATCGCCTGAAAGGAGCCCCACTATGGAAAAGCGGTTTCTCGGCCGGAGCGGCCTGCAAGTTTCGGTGCTGACCTTCGGCACAATGACGTTCGGCGGCGAAGGCATGTTCAGCGCAGTGGGGAAAACCGAAGTCGAGGAGGCGCGCCGCCTCATCGATATCTGCCTCGACGCCGGCGTCACCATGTTCGACACGGCCGACATCTATTCCGGCGGGCGCTCGGAGGCGATTCTGGCCGATGCGCTCGGCGTCAAACGCAAGGACGTGCTGATCGCCACCAAATGCTATGGCTCGATGGGGCCAGGTGACCATGACCGCGGGCTTTCGCGCCAGCACATCATCGCCGCCTGCGAGGCGAGCCTTAGACGTCTGAAGACGGACTATATCGATCTCTATCAGGCGCATTGCTTCGACAGCCTTGTTCCGGTTGAAGAGACGCTGCGCGCCTTCGACGATCTCGTGCGCGCCGGCAAGGTGCGCTATGTCGGCTGCTCCAACTTTTTCGGCTGGCAGCTGACCAGGGCGCTTGGCGTTTCGGAGCGCTGCGGCTTTGAGCGCTTCATCTCGCAGCAAATCCAGTACTCGCTGCTGACGCGCGACGCCGAGACGGAAATGCTTCCCGCCGGCATCGACCAGGGCGTCGGCGCCCTCATCTGGAGCCCGCTCGCGCAGGGATATCTGTCGGGCAAATTCGCCGCCGGCGGCGTCGGGGGCACGCGCCTTGAAGCGGCGGGGCGCATTTCCACTTATGACACCGAGCGCGGACGCGCCGTCGTCGCGCTGCTGAAGGAGATCGCCGGCGGCTATCCGGGAGCCACGCCCTCGCAGGCGGCGCTCAACTGGGTCGCGCGGCGGCCGGGCGTCGCCTCGCTCATCATCGGGGCCCGCAACGAAGCGCAGCTGAAGGACAATCTCGCCGCGGCGACCTGGGTCCTGTCGGACGATGACATGGCCCGCCTTGACGAGGCGAGCGCAAGGCCGCCCGGCTACCCGGAAGCCCAGCACCGCTATTTCAATCCGGAGCGCAATCCGCCCGTGTTTCCGAGGCCGGCGAAAAAATAGGGCCGCGCCCAGGCCGGCGTGCGCAAGAGTGTACGCGGTTTTGCGCAAAAACGCCGCGACAATCAAGAACTTGATCGAGCGCCTTGATTTCCGAATCGCGGCGCGACGATCTAGACCGCCATCGCCTTTCTGAAATTCTCGTCGATCTTTTCGAGGAATTTCTCCGTGGTCATCCATTTCTGCTCGGCGCCGATGAGGACGGAGAGATCCTTTGTCATGTAGCCGGCCTCGACCGTCCTGATGACGGTCTTTTCCAGCGTATCGGCGAACTTCACGAGCTCGGGCGTGTCGTCGAGTTTGCCGCGATGGGCGAGGCCCCGCGTCCAGGCGAAGATGGAGGCGATCGGGTTGGTCGATGTCTGCTCGCCGCGCTGATGCTGACGGTAGTGGCGCGTGACGGTGCCATGCGCGGCTTCTGACTCCATGGTCTTTCCGTCGGGCGTAACCAGCACCGAGGTCATGAGGCCGAGCGAGCCGAAGCCTTGCGCGACCGAGTCAGACTGGACGTCGCCGTCATAATTCTTGCACGCCCACACATAGCCGCCGGACCATTTCATCGAGGACGCCACCATGTCGTCGATCAGGCGATGCTCATAGGTAAGCTTCTGCGCCTCGAATTGCGGCCTGAACTCCGCATCATAGAGCTCCTGGAAAATGTCCTTGAAGCGCCCGTCATACCTCTTGAGGATCGTGTTCTTCGTGGAGAGATAGAGCGGATATTTCCGCGCGAGCGCATAGGCGAAACAGGCTCTAGCGAACTCTCGGATCGACTCGTCGAGATTGTACATGCCCATATAGACGCCGGCGCCCGGCGCATTGAACACGTCCTTCTCTATGACCTCGCCATTGGCGCCCTCCCATTTCATGGTGAGCTTGCCCTTGCCGGGGAAGGTGATGTCGGTCGCGCGGTACTGATCGCCGAAGGCGTGCCGCCCGATGATGATGGGCTGCGTCCAGCCGGGGACGAGACGGGGCACGTTGCGGATGATGATCGGCTCGCGGAAGACGACCCCGCCGAGGATGTTGCGGATGGTGCCGTTCGGCGACTTCCACATTTCCTTGAGGTTGAACTCCTTCACGCGCGCCTC
>CAYTVQ010000343.1:0-2489 GCA_964441615.1 uncultured Caulobacterales bacterium
TTTGGGCTGCATCAGCAGCTGCCTGAACCAACACCCCGATCCCGATAGCGATGGATTCAAGTCATGTTACGGGTCGTGTTCCGGCTCCTGCGCGCCCTGCGCGGAGCCCTGACGCTGCGAATCAAACTCATTACGGGATGCGCCAATGATCTCTTTACTCGCCACGCTCGCCGCCGCCGCGTATTCGCCAATGAGCGAATGCGGAACCGCCCCCCGAATTCCTGAGCCGCAGCCGGGGCTGAGAATTGTGTTCGAGGGGAGCGACGGCAATCAGTCCGGCGCAAGAATTCTTTCGACCCAGAATGGGGAAACCTCATACGTCTACCATCTCGTCGATGAGAAGGGCTCAGAGCTCAAAGACGGGAGCTTCACCGTTTCCACGCGCCGTGGCGTTTTTCCCGGCGCCTGCTGCAATGAAGACAAACTTCGCATCTCTACTTATCCGCGCGACCCGATTGAAGCGCTGGCAGGATTGACGGTAGGCGACACGGTCGAGATCCCGCATATCGAAAAATCGCGTATCGAGGGCGTCGAGAAGACGACGGCTTTTCCAGTACAGGTGACGTTTCTGGGATGCTTTACTGAGGAGATTGCCGGAAGACCCGAGAAGGTGCTGCGATACCGACAGGTCATGAAGGCCCGGACCAAGGCGCCAAGACGACCCGAGCGTGTGCAGACGACCGAAACCATCGTCGATGTGTCCGCGCGCCTCGGCTGGTGGGTATCGAAGACCAGCGATAACAGAACCATCTCGGCTGTGCGCATCTTCGAGTAGGCGGCAGGCCCTTACAGGGCGGTCCCCCGAGCTCCCGCTTCTTGGCGCGGGAGCTCCGGCGGCCGCGCCCCCCCGTTAACCGGCCGAAATCTTGCTTGATTTACGCTCGATGCTGCGCTGCGTTAGGAACGGCGCGCGGCGGCCACAGAGTAGCAAGTCATGTGCGGCATTATCGGCATTCTCGGCAAGGGCGACGTCGCCCCCCTGATCGTGCAGGGCTTAAAGCGCCTCGAATATCGCGGCTATGACTCGGCCGGCGTCGCCACCGTCAACGAAGGGCGCATCGACCGCCGCCGCGCCCCCGGCAAGCTCTCCGCCCTCGAATCGCTGCTCGAAAAGCGCCCCCTCCCCGGCGCCATCGGCATCGGCCACACCCGCTGGGCGACGCATGGGATCGCCAACGAGCAGAACGCGCACCCGCATGCGACGGCGCGCCTCGCCCTCGTCCATAACGGCATCATCGAGAATTTCGCCGATCTCCGCCGCGAGCTGAAGGCCAAGGGCTACGCCTTCGAATCGGAGACCGACACCGAAGTCTGCGCCCAGCTCATCACCTATTATCTCGAAAGCGAAAACCTTCCGCCGAGGGAAGCTTTCGGCAGGGCGCTCGCGCGCATCCGCGGCGCCTTCGCGCTCGCCGTCGTCTTTCTCGGCGAGGAAGACCTCATGATCGGCGCGCGCCGCGGCAGCCCCCTGGCGCTCGGGCGCGGCGACGGCGAGATGTTTTTGGGCTCAGACTCCTACGCGCTCGCGCCCTTCACCAACCGGGTCACCTATCTCGACGAAGGCGACTGGGCGGTCGTCACGCGCAACTCGTTCCAGGTCTACGACGCCGGTGGGCGCGCCGTCACGCGTCCCGAAACCATCTCGTCGGCCGCCGACGCCATGGTCGACAAGGACGGCCACCGCCATTTCATGGCCAAGGAAATTCATCAGCAGCCGGAAGTGATCGCGCACACCCTCTCGCGCTATCTCGATCCCGCGAGCGAGACCGTGCGCCTTCCTGAAGGCGCCTTCGACTTTGCAAAGCTCGACCGCCTGACGATCTCGGCCTGCGGCACCGCCTGTTACGCCGGCCTCGTCGCCAGATACTGGTTCGAGACCTGGGCGCGCCTGCCCGTCGAGATCGACATCGCGTCGGAGCTGCGCTACCGCGCCGTGCCTTACGCGCCCGGCGGCGGCGCGCTCTTCGTCTCGCAGTCGGGCGAGACCGCCGACACGCTCGCGGCCTTGCGCGAGGCGCGCCGCAACGGCCAGAAGATCGCCGCTGTCGTCAACGTCCTCGAATCCTCGATCGCGCGCGAGGCCGACGTCATGTTTCCGATGGCGGCGGGCCCCGAGATCGGCGTCGCCTCGACCAAGGCGTTCACCTGCCAGCTCGCCGCCCTCGCCGCCGTCGCCATCGCCGCCGGGCGCGCGCGCGGCGTTCTGTCGGATGCGGAGGAAAAACGCCTCGTGCGCGCCCTCCTCGAAACGCCGCGCCATGTCGCGGAAGCCCTGAAAGCGGCCGAGACGATCGAGGCGATCGCCCTGAAGATCGCCAAGGCCCGCGACGTTCTCTATATCGGCCGCGGCGTCAATTTCCCGCTGGCGCTCGAGGGCGCGTTGAAGCTCAAGGAAATCTCCTACATCCACGCCGAGGGCTACGCGGCCGGCGAACTGAAGCACGGGCCGATCGCGCTCATCGACAAGGACGTGCCGGTCATCGTCATCG
>CAYTVQ010000344.1:0-2448 GCA_964441615.1 uncultured Caulobacterales bacterium
TTGTCGTCGAAGAGAACGATCAGCTTGCGGAGCTTCAGATGCCCGGCAAGCGCGATCGCCTCCTGCGAAACGCCTTCCATCAGGCAGCCATCGCCAGCGATGACGTAGGTGCGGTGATCGACGAGGTCGGACCCGAACCGCGCCGAAAGATGAGCTTCCGCCATCGCCATCCCGACCGCGTTGGCGAGGCCCTGGCCCAAGGGCCCGGTCGTGGTTTCAGCCAGCGACACATGGCCGTATTCGGGATGGCCGGCGGTGCGGCTTCCGAACTGCCGGAAGCGTTTGATCTCTTCGATGGTCATGTCCTCGAAACCGAGGAGATAGCCGAGCGAGTAGAGCAGCATCGAGCCGTGGCCGGCCGAGAGGACGAAACGGTCTCGATCAGGCCAGCGCGGGTCGCGGGCGTCGAATTTCAGGAATTGCGTGAACAGGACCGTCGCTGCATCGGCCATGCCCATGGGCATGCCCGGATGGCCGGATTTCGCCGCCTCGACCGCGTCCATCGACAGCGCGCGAATGGCGTTCGCCATATCCTGAACGGAGGCGCCGCGGACGGCGTCTGGCATTGCCTGGGTTCCCGATTGACTGGCTTGGACTTGATCGAAAAGCCGCGGGCTTCATGCCTTTCGGGCCTTGAGGGGTCAAGGGTCGCAGAGGCGGAGGTCCTTGCGGCGGATTCGACATCATCTGGACAGGAGGCGCGACGCTCCCCAGAGTGAATTCCCTCTGCGCGCGAAGCGCGGCGGATGGCTGGAACAGCGATGGCCGATCTCGGACAGGCGGTGGCGGCCCTGAAGGAAGCGCTCGATGCGCTTGACGAGCGCTTGTCCGACCGGCTCTCCGAACTTGCCCATAATGCCGATGCCGCGGAAGCGGCCCGCCGGCAGGCCCGGACCGCTCGCCGCCATGCGGCGGACGCCGCCGATGACCTTTCGGCGGTCATCGCCGATCTGAAGACGATTCTCAACGAACCCCGCTCGTCGTCGAAGGAGTAACCCGCAACATGGCCCAGGTCGATCTTGTGGTGAATGGCCGCGCTTACAAGGTGGCCTGCGAGAATGGCCAGGAAGGACGCCTCACGCAGCTCGGGGCCTATTTCGATCGTCAGGTGACGGGTCTTGCCGGCGATCTCGGTCAGATCGGCGAATCGAGGCTCCTCCTGCTGGCCGCACTCCAGACCTGCGACGAGCTTTTCGAGTGCCGCCGGCGGCTCCTCGAGCTTGAACGCGCGACCGACGCGCTCGACGTCGATACGGCTGGCGGCGCGGCGCGTCGCGTCAGCGAGGCGGCCGAGCGCGTGGCGCAGATGGCCGATCGCCTGGGCCGGGCGTGATTGCGCCGGTCATGCGCGCCGCACCTCCGCGGCAAAACATCCATGCGCTGCATTATGCGCATGAATGTAGGAAACGGCTTCGTCGCTGAAGGCGGCGATGATCGCCTCGCGGCAATCGTTCTTCAGAGCGAGGCTCGCCCCCACGAGGCAGCCGTCCCGATTGAAATGCCGCAGCGCGATCGGACGCGCACGCATGACCGGCGGAATTTCGTCTTCGAAACGCGCGGCCTCGTGCGCCTTCTCGTTGATGTAGATGGCGTAGGTGCTGCGGTAGGGGGTTGGCGCCGAATGGCTCTCATGGTTGAGGAGCAAAAGCGAATCCCCCGGCTCCGCGTCTTCAAGGCTGATGCGGCAGGGGAAACCCGGCTTCGAGGTCGCGATCCGGCGCAGGACCCCGTGATCCTTCAGAACGGCGTCTGCTGATCCGATGAGGTGCTGGAAGCGCTGGGGGTCAAGGCCCCGGATGATAAACGACATGCTCGTCCTCCCTGTTCGTCAAGAAGAATGCCTGCCTCGGACGGCGATCTCGACCCGGTTCTTGCGCATCAGGCGGAAATGGTCCTTCATCTCGCTCCGGTGATGGCGACGTCACTGACCGATGAGACCTGCCTGGGGAAAACATGGCTCCTATACGATCGATCGGCGTGATCGGCGCCGGACAGATGGGCGCCGGCATCGCTCATGTCTTTGCGATCGCCGGATTTGACGTCCTGCTGCACGATGTCGAAGAGGCGCGCATCGCCGCCGCGGTGCAGACGATCGACAGGAATCTGGGGCGCCAGGCGGCCAAGGGAATCATTACGGATGAGGCGCGCGCTGCGGCGCTGGCGCGCATACGTCCGGCGGCGCAGCTGGCCGCGCTCGGCGCCTGCGATCTCGTTCTCGAGTCGGCGACAGAAAATCAGGCCATCAAGAAAAAGATCTTCGCCGATCTTTCAGCGATCCTGCAGAAGGACGCGATCATGGCGACGAACACATCGTCGATCTCGATCACGGGCCTTGCTGCGTCGAGCGACCGGCCGGACCGGTTTATCGGGCTCCACTTCTTCAATCCCGCGCCGGTGATGCAGCTTGTCGAGGTCATTCGCGGCATCGCGACCAGCAACGAAACCTTC
>CAYTVQ010000345.1:0-2431 GCA_964441615.1 uncultured Caulobacterales bacterium
CCTTCGCAGCCCATTGTCGCGGTCGTTGAAACGAAGGAGGATCAAGAGATGATGGTTTCAATGGCGACTTTGATGCTTGCCGCCGCCGCGACGGCAAGCGGCCCGATGCCGGTGGGCCGGGCTATCGAGGCGGCGGAAGCCGCGACCGGCGCGCGCGCCTTTGACGCCGATAAGGACACCGACCGCCAAGGCCGACTGGTCTGGGAGATAGAACTCAGCGACGGCAAGCGCGGTTACGAGGTTCATGTCGACGCCGTCACCGGCGCGATTCTCAAGAACAAGTCTTCGCGTGCGGCCCGGTTTGACGCGGGCGCCGACGCCAGAGAGGCCTGGGCGGTCGTGAAGGACGGCCCTTCGCTTGGGCCCATCCTCGACCAGCTTGAGTCGGAAACCGGCGGCCGCGTTCTTGACGCCCAGTTCGATACCGAAGCCGGGCAGGCGCGCTATGAGGTCGAGATCTCCACCCGCGCAGGGGTCACGGACATTTACCTTGACCCAAGGACCGGAGAACGACTGATCTCCGTCTACGAAGACTGAGGCGTCATGCGGGTGCTCGTGGTCGAGGACGACCGGCCCATGGCCGATCATATCGTGTCGAGTCTCAGGCAGGCCGGACATCTCGTCGAGTTGTGCCGCGACGGCAGAGATGGGCTATTGCGCGCCTCCAGCGACACGTTCGACGTGATCGTCCTCGACCGCATGCTCCCGACCATGGATGGGCTGAAGATCCTCCAGGTCATACGCGGGACGGGCGACGCGACGCCCGTCCTGCTTCTCAGCGCCCTTGGCGAGGTGGATGAGCGCGTGCGCGGACTGAAGGCTGGCGGCGACGACTATCTGCCGAAGCCTTTCGTCACCTCCGAACTGCTCGCACGAATCGAGGCGCTGGGGCGACGGCCGGCGGTCGCAGCGCCCGAGGAGACGCTCCACCGGGTGGGAGATCTCGAGATCGACGTTCTCGCGCACGCGGCGCGACGCGACGGCGCCCTTATCGATCTGACCGCGCGCGAGTTCCGGATCCTCGAATATCTCGCTCGCAACGCCGGCCGCGTCGTCACGCGCTCCATGCTGCTCGAGAACGTCTGGGACTACAACTTTGATCCGCAGACGAACATCATCGACCAGCATGTGAGCCGGCTGCGCCGCAAGCTGGAGAGCGGCGGCGCGGCGCCGCTGATCCATACGGTGCGCGGATCGGGCTACATTCTTCGGTCGCCGTAAATGCGACTTCTGCGAAGCCTGTCGTTTCGCCTCACGCTGCTGTATTTCGGGCTGTTCGGCGCCTCTATAGCCGTGCTCTGCGCGCTCTTTTACTGGATCGGCGTCGCGCGTCCGCTCGACGAGGTCCGCGACGCCGTCGCGCGCGAAGCGAAGGCGGCGGCGGACGCCTACATCCTGAGCGGCGGCGACGAACTCCTGACGCGCCTTGCAAATCGTGCGCGGGCGCCCGCGACCCGCAAAGCGTTCCATGCTTTCATCGACGAGAACGGGCGAACCGTTTCGGCCAATCTGCCGAGCTGGCCGAGCGCGCCGGCGGAAGGCTGGCTCGCGCTCGAGGCCGACCTCTATCGCGACGGCGTCGAAGAAGACAATTATGCGATCCTCTATGACCGCGTGTTCAGCGACGGCGCGCGGCTTCTGATCGGGCGCGACGCCGAAGACATCGAGGAGCGCCAGGAGCAGCTCACGGAAGCGCTGGCCTGGATTCTCGGCGTATCGCTGCTGCTGGCGCTCCTCGGCGGCGCCGTCATGAGCCGTGCGATCGGCGGGCGCCTGGATGCGATCAACCGCACCGCGCGAAAGGTGATCGAGGGCGACCTCTCAGGACGCGTGCCCCTGCGCGGCTCCGGCGACGATTTTGACCGCCTCAGCGAAACCTTGAACCTCATGCTCGGCCGGATCTCCGAGTCCTTCAGCGCGGTGCGCCGCGTCTCGGACAGCGTTGCGCATGAACTGCGCACGCCCCTCGCCCGGCTTCTGGTGCGCCTCGACGCGCTCAAGGAGGCGCCGCCCGGTGAAGCGAGCGCGCGCCTCATCGAAGAAGCCCTCGACGACGCCATTCGCCTGAACCGGACTTTCGACGCGCTCTTGCGCGTCGCCCGCATTGAATCGGGCCGTCACGTCGCCGGCATGAGGCGGGTCGATCTCTCGGCCCTCGCGGCTGACGCCGCCGAGTTCTACGCGCCGGACGCCGAGGCCCGCTCGATCGCCCTCTCCGGCCCGACGCACGGCCCCCTTTTCATCCGCGCCGACCACGATCTCGTCTTTCAGATGACCGCCAACCTGATCGACAACGCCCTTAAATACACGCCCGTGGGCGGCGCCGTCGCGGTCGATGTGGAGGCGGTCGGCGACAGCATCGCGCTCTCCGTCAGCGACAATGGCCGCGGCGTCTGCGCGGCGGATCGCGAGCGTCTGACCGAGCGCTTCT
>CAYTVQ010000346.1:0-2412 GCA_964441615.1 uncultured Caulobacterales bacterium
CTCGACGACGCCGCGACCCGCGCCCGCATCGTCGCCGCGAGGACCTTCTGCACGCTCGGCGACATCGAGGGCATGCGCGCTGCGGGCTTCGCCCTCGGCGGCTCGCTCGAGAACGCCATCGTGGTCGATGGCGACCGGATCTTGAACGAAGGCCCGCTCCGCGATCCGGACGAGTTTGCATTGCACAAGGCGGCCGACCTCATCGGCGATCTCGCCCTGGTCGGCGCCCGGGTCGAGGGCCTCGTCAGGGCGCACAAGACCGGCCACGAGCTCAATACGCGGCTGGCGCGAGCGATATCCAAAAGCGTCCATCCAGTGACAACCAGATTTGATGAAGATTGACGGTTGTGGAAAGAGGCGCCCTTTGCTGCATAATATAAGTCGTAATATCATGCCATCCGTTGTTGAGTTTTAAGGGATCAACAAAGGAGATTCTGTATGAAATCGAAGACCAATTACTATGTGGCAGTCAGTGCGCTGTGTGTCATTGGGGGGGGGTGTCAATCGGCTGATGTTGGTTTTGATTTGCCAGGCGGAGGTCGGGTCGAGCCAGCGCGCGTCTGTGTGCCCGCCGATCTTCCGGAATCCCCGCATGGACCGCCGGCGGACACTGCATGCGGCGGCGGAGGCCGAATTACATATCCCATTCCCTCGTCGCTCAACTCGTTTGTTGCTGATGGGGGTGTCGGCTCAATGGCATTCGATTTCTCGCGGTCGAATATTCCGATTCCCAGCGGCCACGTCGTTGAGATCTCGACTCTAGATTCTTCGGGCCAAGTCATCGCTACCGCGAGCTTCCCCGCGACAAGCAATGCTAAGCGCATCACGCTGGACAATCCAACCGCTGTGGGCAACTGGTTACTCAGTCACTCGAGCAACGCCTATGGTGTTGAGTTTGAGCTGCAGGCCTTCGGGACAGTCGAAAATGAAGGAGAGAATGTGGCCATTGTCGAGATTGAACTCGACAACAACGTGATCCTGTCCAAAGGCGACTTGTGGACGGCTGCCGGTTGCCATTTTAGTGGTTCTGAAGCGTGCAGCGCCGGATATTGATGTCACGTTTGGCGTTGGGCGCCGCGGCGGGGCTTTGCCTCGCCGCCTGCTCCACGCGGGGACACACCATCCAGGACGAACTGCGTTCATCCGTCCGAAGTTCGGCGTTTGCCGGCAGCTTTGTGCGGTTTAGCATGGACGGCGATGACGTGTACGTACATTCCGGCACCGTTCGGCGTGATGGCAAGCGTAAGTTCTCGCCCTCTGCGTACGCCCGATGCGCAACAGGCCGTTACGGCGACTACTTAGCCACCGTTGAAACCGAGGGGCGTGAAGCGTGTTCGGACGGGATCGAACCTTGGATATCGGTATTTGCAGGGGCGATTTCTGTCCTATTGACGGATGTTTTTGGCGAGAGTGCGCCAATCCTACAATTGTCCGTGTACGTTGCGCCTAAGGATTCGAATATTGATTTCGAGATGAAGGCGCGCGTCGGGGTTGATCCGGTACGAATCGGTTTCGTCACTACAACGGCGATGTTTGAAGGATTGGCGCGCCGCGCAACGACTCACGCCATCTCCCACGAAGTTTATCATGCGGCGTTTCATGCCATTCGAGCTCGCCGCAGCGCGGTGAGTTTCAAGGCTCTTGATCTGAATGGACGTCTCATCGGGGAGGGCGCGGCGGAGTTGTTCGGAGCTTGCATGTCGTTGCGCGTTGATAACGTCGCATCCCGGGCTGAAAGCAACGTATCCATAAACGGTCGAGGTGGAGGCGTCCTCACGGACGCCGAGCTTGCAAACATGGTTGAAGACAGCGCGAATGCGAAAATGCGATCTGTATCTGGCATCGACTTGAGTGTTCTGGGGCAGGCGATAGCCAACACCGTGTGGACCAGCGTCGTCGGTCCGGACTATCTCGCTGTCGGCGACGAGCCCGAAGGCAAGAGACTGCTGGCGCTGTGTTCTGCTGACAATCTTGGCGGCGTGGATGGTATGCGAAGGCTTTTGAGCAATCTTGCCGCCGATGGCGTCGACGCACCGCAGTTCCCTGTTTGGTCTGCGGACGTCGGCCGCGACTATGACCAAAGGTACCGGTCGGCCCACGCCCGACGACCTGCCGCAACCCCTTCGCAATAGGCCCGCCGCTGGGCGCCGACGCAAAACATGAAGCCCGTGGCTATCCTACCGCCGACTGACCCGCATCGCCCTTCGTGCTAGGATAGGCTGGCGAGGGGCTGGAAGTATGAGGGAGACGGAGTCGAGGCTGGGGCGGGCGTTCGCGCTGACGGGGCTTCTGGTCGGCCTCGCGACTGGTCTCGCGGGCTATGCGATCGTCGAATACTGGGCGGGATCGAAGCCGCAGGCCGCGGCCGTCGCGGCGCTGGTGGCGCTCGGGTCCTTTTCGGCGGCCCTCCTG
>CAYTVQ010000347.1:0-2383 GCA_964441615.1 uncultured Caulobacterales bacterium
GGCGCTCGCCGAAGGCGCCTTCGCCTCCGGCCCGGGCCAGCTCATCCTGCTCGCGAGTTTCAAGCGCCGCGACGCCTTCCTGGCGCTGGCGCCGACGCTGCCGGCCCTGCGCGGCTATCGCGCGCTCGGGCCGCTTTACGCCGCGCTCGCCGCGCCCGGCGGCGACGACCGCGCGCTCGCGGCCGAACTCAAGAGCGTATTCGCGCAAAACGAGGCGACCATGCGCGCCAGCGCCCTTCTCGTCGCGCTCGGCGACTACAGCCAGCGCCTGGTCATCACCACGCAATGGGGCCCGCTCTTTGCGGATTACCGGCGCTCGCCCGAGTTCAAGCGCTACATGCGCGAGGCCGGCGTCTACGACTACTGGCGCAAGCACGGCTTTCCGCCGCAATGCGAGGCCAAAGGCAAGGACGATTTCGCGTGCGAGTGAGGCACCGCTGGACAGGCGCATGAATGACGTGCATAATTTATGCTTATGCCACATGCTCGTAAGAAGCCGGCGCCCAGGGCGGCGGTCAAATCGCGCGCCGGGTGCCCCGCCCGGCGCCGGGGCGTCAATCTGACCATCCCCGAAGACGTTATCGCCGAAGCCAGGGCCTTGAAGCTCAACGCGTCGCAGGCGGCCGAAGCAGGCATCCGCGCCGCGATCGCCAGGGCCCGCGAGGAGGAATGGCGGCGCGAAGCCGCCCCCGCAATCGAGGCGCACAATGAACGCATCTTGAGTCGCGGGACGCATTTGAAGCCCTTATGGGCGCGGTCGAGGGGCGGGCGCGTTGGCGAGGTTTGACGTCTATCGCTACGACAGCGCGGAAGCGCCCTATGTCGTCGATGTGCAGGCCAACCTCCTCTGCGACTTCAAGAGCCGCGTCGTCGTGCCGCTCGAGGCGAGATCGCGCGCCGCGCGCGAGGCGTTGCCGCGCCTGAAACCGATCTTCCGCATCGGCGGTCGGGACTATGTGTTCAAGCCGACTGACATTGCGGCGATTCCGGTAAGCGACCTTGGCGAACGGGTCGCCAATCTCGAGGCGGACTATCGACACGACATCACCGCGGCGCTCGATTTTCTGTTCCAGGGATTTTGAACAGCGGCGCGGGCGAGGGAACCGGATGACCTTGAACGATCTCTATCTCGTCTCGCAGATCGCCCTCGCCGCCATCGGCGTGCCGACGCTCGCCTTTCTCGCGCTGCAGGTCCGTCAGAACACGAAGCAGCTCCGCGCCAATGCGAGCCACCAGTTCCTCGAAACCAACAAGGACCTCAACATAGCGATGGTCGGGAACAAGGCAGCGGCGAGCGTTTATGTCCGAGGCACGAAAGATTTCAACGCGCTCGACGAGGCCGAAAGGCTCCAGTTCGTGCTGTGGACGGGCCAGTATTATCAGACCTTCTCGAACATGCATGACCTCTGGAAATCCGGCGCGCTTCCCGAAACGGCCTGGCGGCCCGTCCGCAAGCATATGATCGACATGCTGGCGATGCCGGGCACGCGCCATGTGTGGGAGATGTTCGCGCGCGAGGCGCTGCCGCCGGATTTCATCGCCTTCGGCGACAGGCTCGCCGCGTCCGGCGAGAAGAGCTATTCGCTGCAGGGCGGCCTCTCGGGTCCCGCCGCCAAGGCCGGAAACCCCTCATGATCCTGCGCCGCTTCATCGAACATTTCCGAAAGCAGGAATGGACCGCGATCGCCATCGACTTCATCATCGTCGTCGCCGGCGTCTTCGTCGGTCTTCAGGTCAACACCTGGAACGAGGCCCGCGCCAATGCGCGCCTGGGGCGAGACTATGTGGAACGCCTGGCCGTCGATCTGTCGCGGGACCTTGCAGCGGTGCAGAAGCAGACCGGCTATTACGAGGAAGTCCTTGGAGCTGTGGTGACGACCGACCGCCTGCTGCGCGATCCGGACGCCGACCCCGAAGCGCTTGTCATTTCAGCCTACAGGGCGAGCGAGATCCTGTTCACCGCGCCTGCGCACGCGACCTGGGACCAGATCGTCTCCTCCGGCCATCTCGGCCTTCTGCCAAACGACGCGATCGTCGATCACCTGTCTAATTATTATTCTTTCGACATCGTCGGCGACGCCTACCGCATCTTGAGCGAGTCCGATTACCGGCGCACGGCGCGCCGCATCATTCCCATTGCGATACAGGCCGCCATGCGCGACGGCTGCAGCGACAACCGCGATGCAAACCAGGCAATACTCGGTTTCGCCGAAACCTGCGCGCTCAACGCCGACCCCTCGATCATAAGGGAGGCCGCCGCGGCGCTGCGCGCCGAGCCCGCCCCCGCCGCCGCGCTGCGCTATCAATATTCGGACGTCATCACGTCGCGCCTCAATCTCCTCTATGTCGAATCCGTCATCGCGCGGGCGCTCGGCGAGCTCGG
>CAYTVQ010000348.1:0-2362 GCA_964441615.1 uncultured Caulobacterales bacterium
CCTCCGCCGGCAATAAAGGCATTTTCGAACTCGCCGGGACCGAGTTCGATCTGACGGTCGGCCACAGCGCCGCCCTAATCGGCGGCCGCGCCGGACACGCCATCACCACCAATGGCACTTTGCCGGGGCCGCTGATCCGCTTCCGCGAGGGCGATGAGATTACGCTCCGTGTCCGGAACATGCTGGAGGAGGACACCTCGATTCACTGGCACGGGCTTCTCGTGCCGTTCCAGATGGACGGCGTGCCGGGCGTCTCGTTTCCGGGAATCAGGCCGGGCGAGACGTTCACCTATCGATTCGCGGTCCCGCAAAGCGGCACCTATTGGTATCACTCGCATTCCGGATTGCAGGAGCAGATGGGCCATTACGGGCCGCTGATCATTGACCCCACCGGCAAGAGCCCCGTTTCATCCGACCGCGAATACGTGCTCGTGCTCTCCGACTGGTCGTTTCTCCATGCGCACCAGCTGTTCGCGAAACTGAAGAAGAACAACGAGGTCTATAATTACCAGCAGCGAACCGCCAAAGACCTGATGCGGGACGCCAAGGCGAACGGCCTTCGGGAGACGATCGCCGACCGCGCGATGTGGGGCCGGATGCGCATGACGCCGACCGACATCGCCGACGTCACCGGCGCCGCCTACACCTATCTCATCAACGGCCATGCGACGACGGACAACTGGACGGCGATCTTCAACGCCGGGGAACGCGTGCGCCTGCGGATCATCAACGCCTCGGCGATGACGATCTTCAACTTCCGCATTCCCGGCTTGCCGATGACGGTGGTCGCCGCCGACGGGCTTTACGTGCAGCCAGTCGAGACCGACGAGTTCCAGATCGGCGTCGCCGAGACTTACGACGTCATCGTCACGCCGCAACGCGCGCGCGCCTTCGCGCTCGTCGCGGAATCGATCGATCGCTCCGGACAGGCGGTCGCGACATTGGCGCCCGAGATCGGCCTCGTCGCGACAGCGCCGCTGTTGCGCGAGCGCCCTCTCCTCACCCACCAGGACATGGGCATGGCGATGAACCATGGCGCGATGGGCGGCATGGATCACGGATCGATGGCCGGGATGGACCATGGCGCGATGAGCGCCGGCGAGCCGCAGGAACACAAGCATAAGGTCGGCGCCGGCGTCGACAATGTCGCTGAAGTCACGACTAACCGCCTCGGCGAGCCCGGCCTCGGCCTCGAAAACGTGCCGCACCGTGCGCTGAATTATTTGCAGCTCAAGAGCCTAGAGCCCAATCCCGATACGCGAGAACCCGAACGCGAAGTCGAGATTCACCTCACCGGCAATATGGAGCGCTTCATGTGGTCGTTCGACGGCATGAAGATGTCGGACGCCAAAGGCCCGCTCGTAACGCTCACCGAGGGCGAGCGCGTGCGCTTCGTGATGGTCAACGACACCATGATGACGCACCCCATTCACCTGCACGGGCAGTTCTTCGAAGTCGTGACCGGCGAGCGCGACCACAAGCCGAGGAAGCACACGATTAACGTCAAGCCCGGCGAGAAGATGGCGTTCGATTTCACCGCCAACGCCGGCGACTGGGCGTTTCACTGCCACCTCCTGTTCCACATGCACGCCGGCATGATGCAGGTCGTCTCCGTGATGCCGGGCGAAGGCGAACCGCTGCGCGATCACATGGGTAGGCTGAAGAATTCAGCGCGGAATTCTGTCAATGACAGTCCGAAAGCCGAGCCCGCCAGCGGCATGGATCACGGATCGATGGGACACGGATCAGAACCAGCCAAGGCGCCGCCGCCCGAAAAGCCCCATGACATGAAGACCATGGATCATGACGGGCACGGAGGCGGACGATGAGCGCTCGCTTGATGACGGCGCTCGCCGCCGCGTCGATCGCCCTCGCCCCGCCGGCTTTCGCGCAAGCG
This sequence comes from uncultured Caulobacterales bacterium, assembly GCA_964441615.1. Lineage (GTDB taxonomy): Bacteria > Pseudomonadota > Alphaproteobacteria > Caulobacterales > Parvularculaceae > Amphiplicatus. The sequence continues at coordinate 1,898 of CAYTVQ010000348.1, forward strand.
CCTGCGACGCCCGGCGCGCAAGCCGACGCCTATTGGGACAAGGACGCCCAGGCGCGCGCGCGCCGCGCTCTCTATCGCGAGCATGGCGGCGGCACGAACTGGTTCGCGCTCGCCGACCGGCTCGAATATCAGTCGAATGACGGATCGCCGACGCTGCTTTTTGACGGTCAGGGCTGGTGGGGAACCGATCGCAACAAGCTCTGGCTGAAGTCGGAAGTCGAGTACAATTTCACCGATGACAAATTCGAGGAAGCCGAGCTGCAGGCGCTGTGGTCGCGCCCGATCGCGCGCTATTTCGATGTTCAGGCGGGCGTCAGGCGCGATTTCGCGCCCGACCCGTCGCGCAATTACGCCGTCCTCGGCGTGCAGGGCCTTGCACCCTACTGGTTCGAAATCGACGCCGCCGTCTTCGTCAGCGGCCATGGCGATGTGACGGCGCGCATCGAGGCCGAGTATGATTTCCTG